>JASEHB010000258.1:541-4604 GCA_030018745.1 Desulfatibacillaceae bacterium
TATGAAAGCCTTTTCAATTGCATTTGCCGCCCTGTTTCTTTTTTTTGGCACAACCGCCCTTGCCCAGCAGGAAAATCTCGACCCCAAATGGCTTGAAATCAATAAACAAATGGTGGAGGCCTTTGGGGAGGAAAATCTTGCAAAAGCCAAGGAATATGGGGAAAAGGCCATAGAATACCTTAAAAAGAACAATATGACGGAAACGCGGGAAACAGCCACAACACTCAATAACATAGGCATGGTATATTATTATTCTCAAGATCTTCCCCGTGCGGCCAGCTTGATGGTTCAGGCCCTGGCACTGCGCAGAAAGCTTCTTGGGCCTGACGACCCGGAAGTTGGCGCCACATGCAGGAATCTGGCGGAAATATATAAAAGCCAGGCTGCCATATTTTTAAAGGAAGCCGAACGCATCCAAAAGCTGCATGAAGAGGATGATGCCAATAAATAAGAAACAAGCCTAATTCCAATTCTCCAAAGGCTGCAACGCCCGGTCATGAAGTATTTACCGCAAAGCAGGCAGTGCCATGACCTTGATGCAAATGACCGGGCTGCTCTAACCAACCGAAAGGAAATTCATGAAGAAGCTGTTTGCAGCAGTTGTTTTCCTGTGCATTCTTGCGCCGCAGGTCTGGGCAGACCCTTATGCAAACCAGAATCCCCAATGGGTTAAATTGAACGCCTCGGCCCTGGCCCTTTTTCAGGAAAAAGAGTTTGAAAAGGCTTCCCGTGCATACGAGGACATAATAAAGTTTCTTGAAAGCAAAAACCTCACCCAGGGTGTGGAAGCCACCATTGCATATAACAACGCAGGTATGCTTTATCTGATTTTGCAGGATTTCCCAAAGTCCCAGGAAAATCTGACCCGCTCATTGCACCTGCGGACCACAATTTTCGGTGAAAACAGCCTGGAGACAGCCACGGTGCTGAAAAACCTGGGAGACCTCTTCCAGACTCAAGCCCAGCTTTTTTTTGAAAAGTCCGGCCAGATAATGCAGGCTTTGGAGGGCGGCTCCGCCCAGGGTTCAAAGCCGTAGGGTTTAAGCAAAGCCATGTCCCGCAAGCCCGATGAAATGCAAGGAGCCGACAGGCAGGCCTGCTGCAAAGACCTTGAGCAGGCCCTGCAACAGGCTCGCGAGCGCATTGCCGCCATGGAGCGCAGTCTGAATATGCTTGCCAGCCGGGCTGCTGTTGAAAGGCTTGGGGAAATAAGCCGGGAGCTTGCAGCCTGCGGCAAAAAGGACATTGCCTATATCCATGCGCTGGCTGCTGAAATACGCGACATAGTCGCCCTTGGCCGCAGGCTCAATCTGTCTGATCTGAATCCAAAGGAATAAGCCGATATGCTTTCAGCGATTGCAAAAAAGTTTTCATCCAAGAGCAAGCACAAGCAGAGCCGCCAGGATATTGAGCTGGACTGGAAGAAAAAGACCCAGGCCCTGCTCTATCTAATAAGGACAGGCAAAAAGGATGAGGCCATTGATCTGGCCACCGAGCTTGTTGAATTTGTTGAAGAGCGCTTCCCCAAGGATGCCCCTGAAAAGGCCACCACTTACAACAATATGGGAATGGTGCTCATGCTGGAGCACGACTGGGATCTTGCCGATGAGTGCTTCCGGGAGGCCTTGGCCATGCGCCGCCGTCTTTTCGGCGACATGCACAAGGAGGTGGCCCTCACTTACATGAACCTCATTGAGCTATACAAGCAGCGGGCTTACGAAATACTTTCCGCAACCAAGGAAACTGCCTGACAAGCAGATATGCAAGCCCCAACAGCCTGTTTTTATGCTTTTTTCATAGAGAAAAATGAGCATTAAGAGGTGTGTCGTATTTCACTCTCCTGATGTTTTTTTACCGCTTGTCTTTTTTTTTCATACCAACTATAGGGAAAAAGAGTAAACTTTTTAGGCTGGCCTGCAACAGCTTTTTTGCAGGCTTTCAGCTTTTTTACACCCACGGCAAGGGCTTTGGGCCATGCCGATTCCGCAACAAAAATTCTTTCAGGTTTACAGTTTTTCAGGGCTTGCCAAAGCCAGCGTCACGGCTTTATTCTCATATCTTTTCATGTTTATAAATCCTTTCAATAAGTTGCCACAGCAGATGAAAGCTGACCTGCAACCAAAATTGCCCTGCAACAAAAAGGAGGCTTTATGCGGAAACTGATTCTCTGGAGTATGGCGGTATGCCTGATCTTTGCCATTGTTTCATCCACCCCGGCCCTGGCCGATGATGGCGGGGTGATCAATCATGGTCTGCTTGGGGTTCACCCGGATATCCAAGGCGAGGTGGACGGCATTTTGCAGGTGACGACAGTGCATGAAGAGGAAGACGGGGCTGAATGGGGTGAATACTCCAACTGGATTCCAAGTTGGGGCGCAAACCCCTGGAGCAGCGACGGAGAAAAAATTGTTTACCAGTCGGCCCGCATAGACCCTGACACCGGCTGGCAGCAGTATGAAATATGCACCATGAATGCAGACGGCACCGACTGGCAGCGGCTCACAAACAACAGCCGCTGCGACAGCCACGCCAGCTTTGTACCGCCAAACAACGAAAAAATAGTTTTCCAAAGAAATGTGAACCAGGGCGAAGGTGAATGGGGCCCCCGGGACGGCCAGGGCGAAATATGGATAATGGATGCTGACGGGGCCAACCAGATAAGCCTAACCCAGCTTCGGGGCGGGCCTGTGGAGGAAGGCTCCTGCGAGAACAAGCCTGTGGTAAGCCCGGACGGCCAGTTCATTGCCTTCCGCACTTGCGGCGGAGAGCTATGGGTCATGGACATAAACGGCGAGCTGCTTTTCCCCTTCCCTGTATCCGGGGAGTATCGCACGAATCATCATGTGTGGTTTCCGGATCCGGAATATCCCGTTATTATTTTCTCAGGCAGCGAAGGATGGGGCGACTCCCGCATTTACGCAGTATTGCTGGATGAGATCAACGACATCGAACAGCCGCCCCCCCCGGAAGTGAACGGAGGCGACATCCAGATCATGGGCCTTGAGCCCATTGAGCCGATTTTGCCCATAGTCAGAATATCTCCACCTGATGAAGAGGTTCCTTTTGATGACTGGTGCGAAAACTGGCCTTCAGTAACAATGTTAGACCTGGAAGGGGAATTCCCTTTTCCTATAACTGTGATTGCCTATCACGGCCGTTACCAGGGGTACAATGGCGAGGGAGAAAACCCCTACGGCGACAGTGAGGTACACCGCATTGTGGTGACAGCCTTTGGGGAATATTTCACGGTTGCCGAGCATTTTGAAGGTGACGGGACTGGCTGGAGCAAAATTCAAGGACCCACCTCCTGGATGCCCCCCAATGACTTTGGCGTCTTTGCCCTTGCTTATGTGGCTGAAGAAGGCGGTGGTGGAGATTTCGGCCCCTTGTTTGTTGAAGAAGGGGATGAAGGGGAGTTGCAGCTGCCTTACCCGCAGCAAAGCCTTTTCGTAGCTGTAATGGGTGAAGGTTTTGAGTCAATTCAGCTCACAGAGGGCTATCAGGACACCCGGCCCTGGTGGAGCCCGGACGGGGGCAAAATCCTTTTCAAGGAAAGCAATGACTGGTGGTGGGAAGATCTTTCCACCTCCCGCGATGGGGATACAAACCCGATACACAGGGATTTGCTGGTATTCTTCTTTGAAGGAGAGCTGTCCCATGAAACCGGCTCACTTTCCGTGACCATTGAGCCGGCCGGCGCCCGTGCCGCAGGCGCCCAGTGGAGAATTGACGGCGGGGAGTGGCAGAACAGCGGCGATACCATAGACGAATTGCCCTTGGGCGATTATACAGTTCAGTTCAAGGCTGTTGACGGCTGGAACGCCCCTGCTGACCAGGAGCTTGCTGTTCTGGAGGACCAGACCACCCAATCCACAGGAATCTATGAGCAGCAGGTGGGAAATGTCACCGTCACCATTGAGCCGGTGGAGGCTGTGAACGCCGGGGCAAGATGGCGGGTGGGCGGAGGAGCGTGGCAGAACTCCGGAGCCACGGTCAACGACCTGCCGGTCGGTCCTTATGTAGTTGAATTCCAACCAGTTGCAGGGTGGACCACACCCTTTTC
>JASEHB010000259.1 GCA_030018745.1 Desulfatibacillaceae bacterium
AAAAGCCGGGCGTAGCTTTGCGAGCTTGTCGCCACGGGCCACCGCCCCCGCGTTGGTCTGGCTTGAAGCAGCCTTGATATTTTTGCCGGGTTCTTCTTTAGAATGTGGTAGGACAGTTTGTCCTACTTCTTTCTTTCTTGCCTCGCCCTTTGGAGCGTATGGCAGGCCCTGCATAACCTCGCTTCTTTTCCTATTGGCCTCATCTTGGATGCGCTGCTTTTCGGCTGCCCAAGCCTCGCCCTGTTCGTGGCAAAAAAAAGCCGGAGCAATCCCATAAAGGAAAGCCCCGGCGGAAAATCCTGCTCCAGGTGTGGTCAGAACATCCAGACCGCCGCCAATCCCAGCCCTAAAAGCACAATGTCGGGTGAAAAACTGTAAATCATGGTTCCAACCTCCCGGCCCTGTAAAACTGGCCCTCTGTAATCAACGCAGGCGGCTTAAAAGGGCTTGGCCTATGGTAGAGTAAGGCCCTTGCCCTTAAAAGCCGTCTGCGTGGCTCTGGTTAAGCCGTTAAATGCGCCGCCGGAGTAAAAATTCGGTTTCGTCCCCAAAACGCGGTGGAATAAAGCCCCGGTCTTTTCGGGTGTGCTTTATTTCCTCAAACACTTCCAGGGAAGGAATACCCGCTTTTAATTTTTCAATCTCCTGCTGGTCAAAAGTCGGTTGAAGTTTCGCCAGCTCCAGGCCCCGGAGGGCGGCTCTAACATAAGTCAATGCCTTGTCTCTGGCCCCCAAATTGGTGTAGATGATAAGATTCTGTTCGTCCCTATAGGGGTTGCGCCTGCCGTCTTGACGGGTCTGCTCAATAGGTTTTGTGTGCCTGATGCGCTCATGCTCGGAGCGGAAAAACTCAAGGGCCTCATCAATGCGTGGGTCAGCGGTCTGGAGCAAAATTGCCTGCTGCCTGCTGATGGCTTTTGCAAATTGGTCAGCCGTGTTGACCTTTTTGACATGGGCCTTGCCCACTTCGGCCTCTAGATCCGCCAGCTTTTTTTTGTGTTCATCATAAGCGGCCACGGCGAGCTTGTGCGCCTGAACCAAATCGGGCAGGGCATTGGCCTTTTTGCGCTCCAGCTTGGCAATTTCCTGTGCAGCGGCCTTGCGCGTGGACAAGATTTCAGCGGCCTGCTGCTTGCGTAGCTCCACGGTCATGGGATGCTTTTCAATGAGTTCCAGCGTGTCGGTGTGTTGTGTCTGCATGGGTTTAGAGTCCTTTCTTTTGGTGGTTTCTCAAAATGTCCGGCCAGCCCTGCCCAAATGAAGATGGCCCGCACATAATAAGCCGCCCGCGCATTTTCATGCCGATGCGGTCGTCCAGTAGGGCGCGCTGCCGGAGCTGGTAGCCCTTCAGCCAATGTGCATACATCGCTTTTGCCTCGGTTTTGGTCATCGCTCTGCCTCCTTGTGTGTAAAAAGTTAACCACCAATCAATCCATCAAACTTTGACTTCTTGCCACCTGTGGGCTTGACGCCCAGGCGAGCGCGAGCCGATGGCGTCAAACCAAATTCGCTTGCCAAACTCATTGCCAGCCTGGCACTTTCGTTAGAAACAGACACAAGCGGATGCTGTCGTGGTAGCTTGTTTTTTTGCTCAAAGATAAGAGCTGATTCTCCCTGTGCCGCCAACTTTTGAAGCTCAATTTCCGCCGCCGCCCATCGGCTTATGGCAACGCAGTAGGCGGAAAAACTGCTCACATCCACCACGGAAAGCAGCTTCATGGCTATTAAGCCGGGTGCAAGCTGGTTCCATACCACCAAAGCACCCTTGTCCAGGTGAGGCGGTGGCTGTGGCAATCCTTCAGGTGGTTCCGGGCATCCGGTGGGCAACGCCCTTTTTGAAGGGTTGCCCTCTAAAATCCTTAAATTAAGCGGTTTGGCTTTTCTCGGCATGGTTTGTGCCTCCTTTCAACTTTTTTGGTTTCAAAGTGCGGAATAAAAAGCGATACCCAACGCGCGGTTTTTTACATACCGGAAATAAGATACGACCGGCCCCGGTCACTTGCTGCCCCTTTTGGCCTTCCTGGCTGCCGCTGCGCGTACCCTGCCGGGCCATGTCGGAATTGTCCGGCAAAAGAAACACAAGCCACCGTTCGGGCCTTCGGGCAGTTCGGTGCAGTAGGGATGGTTCGCGCATCTTTGAAACTGCCAACCTTCGGGATGCTGTTCAGGGTGACGGGATGTTTTTTTCATGGGTGAAAAGCTCCATCAAAAAGGGTGAAAATAAACTCGGTTTCCTTTGGCAAAGTTTCCAGTTTCCACCCCTTACAGGGGTGTGGAAACTCACTTGGAAACTGCTTTGAAAGTTTCCACATAGGAAACTCTTTTTTAGATGTATATTCAATATGTTATGTTTATAAGTTTCCATGAGTTTCCATAAAAGTTTCCAGGAAACTGAAAAGGGCCAGTTTCCATACCAGTTTCCTTCTATTTCACCGGGAAAGCACTCCCTCCTGAAGAGCCTTGGAGCGGATTTTGCAGACCTGGCTCTTGGAAATACCCAGATTATCGGCAACCTCTTTTTGGGTCATCCCTTCTTCAAGTAGGTCAATAACTGCCTGCCGTGTCTCCAGCTTGCTGTTGGCATAAGTCCAGATGTGCTTGCCCTCATTACCAGGTTGAAGCGCAAGGATGCAGTCAGCAGTCAGGGTCAGGTCTTTTTGAGCTATACGAGCTTTTGAAAATTGAACCAAAAATTTACATCCATCGGTCGGGTCATAGTCGCGTGGCGGTCTTAATAAGATGCTGCCGTCCAAATTATCTTCACGGGCGCTTGTGCCGCGCTGCTGCCCGCCCTTGCCCACATGGTGCAACAAGATGCTGGTTACCCCTGCAAAGCGTAGCTCCAAAAGCCATTGGTTTATGACATCCCAGTCCTGCCGTGAATTTTCATCCAGGCCCGGCGCAAGGCTGGCGATATTGTCAAAGACAACAACCTTGACGGCCATGTCTGCAATGACCTTTTTGATGGAGTTGCGCCAGTCCGGGCAGGTCAAGTTTGCCCTTGGCAGGCCCTGTGCGTTCGCCCAGGCATCGCATAAAACATAAAGAGGCTCTGGCCTATGACCTTCATTCAGTCCAAGCAGCCGTGACCGCTCCTGAATGTCAGATGCTGGCATTTCGCCGTCAATAAGCAGGCAGGATGCGGCCTTGTGGCACTCCCACGGGCCGAAAGCCTCGCCTCTGGAAACGGCATCCAGGCAGCCCAGGGCAAAAAAGGTTTTACCAATGCCGCGCCAACCTGAAATAAGAATGAGGGCATCTTCTTTTAGCCACGGATGCAGAAAGCTCTTGCGCTCTGGAATGTCCAGCCGGAGGAAGTCGCCAACACTCAACACGGCATCGGCAAGGCTCTTGTCCTGTGGCGGCTCCCAGGTCGGGCAGTTTTCCGCCAAGATGGAAAGCTTTTCTGCTGCATCGAGCGGATCTAGGAAAGTTTTTATGAAGTCGGAAACATCGCCCTTGTCGGGCAGGGCGGGCAGCTCCAAAACCTTGATGCCGCTGGCCTTGCCATGAAGTGAATTGCACACTTGCAGGGCATGAGCGCGGCCCGCTTTATCATTATCTGGCAGAATGACAACTTCCTTGCCCTCCAGGTGGTCGGAGTAGTCATCCCTCCATTTTCCAGCACCGCCGCTGTTGCTGGTAGCCACAAAGCCCATGTCCCGGAGGCGGTCGCAGTCTTTTTCACCTTCCACAACAAAAACGGTTCCAGCCGCTTCCAGGTCGGGCAGGCGATACAACACCGGGTCAATGCCTTTTAAGTCCCATATCCAGCCGCCCTTGCCGTTTGGTCTGCGCTGCCGAAAAGATTTCGGCTCCATCCGGCAGACCTGATAAAGAAGCGAGCCGTCAGCGTCCACATAGTCATAGGTAGCAACTATCTTGCCTCTGGGCTTTGTAGTGGGCTTTGTGGATATTCCAAAACGCTCTGCAATACCATCTACCGCGGCGGAAAAGTCGCCGTTCAGACCATGCACCTTACTAAAAAAGGTGAAAATATCGCCTTTACCATCGCATCCAAAGCAACGGAAAGTCCCGTCCTGGCTGTTGAAACTAAAGGAAGGCGAGCTGTCAGCATGGAAAGGGCATAATGCCTGCCAATTATCTTTGGTGCCTTTTTTGGCCCCTTGAACAAAGGCTTGGTAAAAGGCCTCATAGCCCCCGGCAAAGTAGTTTAGAACATCCTGCTTGTCGGCGTGCTGTGGCATGGCCCGCCCCCCCTATGCTTTGCGGGGTTCGGGTGTGGTGGAGCGGGCTTCCATCCAGTTAACAAGCTCGGTTACCGGATAGCAGACCTTGCGGCCAACACGGATGCGGCCAGAAGGCCCCTTGCCCAAAGAATCAAGGTTTGCAAGGGTTCTCGGATGGAGTACACCGCCGGAAAAGCGGGATACTTCGGAGCGGGAAACAACACTTGACGCCCATTTTTCGGCCAGACTTCCAAAAGATGCAGGTTTCATTTTTTCCTCCAAAAGTTAAGGTTCACTCTTGAAGAAAAAATATTACCTGTGAGTTTTTATGTCAATGTTAACTATTTGTTTTTATTCATTATTTAGGTTTAAACTCTAGTGTTTTGGCC
>JASEHB010000260.1 GCA_030018745.1 Desulfatibacillaceae bacterium
AGTATGCCTTCACCCCTCTATCCTTGCCAGTGCACAAATATTGGCGCGTGAATTACCCGGGTTAAAACCCCGGCCCTGGTTTTGACAAAGGGTGAGGCTTTTGGGCCGGGATTTGCTGAATGATATGTCATTCTTTAACGCCTTGCAAGAAAAATATTTCCCTGCAAGGCGCAGTCCGGCGGAGTAATTTTTTATGCTGGCAGAAGGCGAATCATAAGGGGCAGGGCGCCAAAGGTTCCCACTGCGCTTCCCAGGTTGGTGAGCACGACCACAAGCAGAATCCGGGTTATCTTGTTTCTCCAAAAGCCCTTGAAGCTGCTTATGTCTTTGGGGATGGCTTCCATGTCGCAGACCTGGGGCTTTCGCAGCCAGGCTTCGCACAGGCCAGCCACCCATCCTGCGGCAATGGTGGGGTTTGCAGATGTCAGGGGTGCGGCAACAACAGCAGAAAGGATGGTCAAGGGGTGCGCCAGGGCTGCCGTGGCTCCCAGGCCAGCCATAAGTGCGTTAAGTCCCACCCACCAGAAAAGCATCTGGGTTCCGGCCTCCTTGCCGGCCCACACAAAGCCGGATGTGACCAGCAGAACCACCAGAAGAGGCAGGCCCCACTTGAGCACGGGCAGGATTTTGGAGCGGGGGGGTAGAACCTCCAGGGCGGTTATGTTCTGGGGCTGGCCCCAGTAGCGCATTATGCCCGGAACATGGCCCGCGCCCACAACGGCCACGATTTTCTGGCCCGGCGCGGTGCGGATTTTTTCAGCCAGAAAGCGATCCCTCTCGTCAATGAGCACCGAGCGCAGGGCAGGCATGGCCTGGCCCAGCTCATCGAGCATCAGCTCAAGCACATCCTTTTCCTTCAAAGCCTCAATATCCTCCTGGGTAAGCTCGCCGGATTCGGCCACAGCGCCCAGAAACTGGAAAAGCAGCTTCACCTTGGCCCAAAAGCCCATGAGCCTCCAGGCGCGGGCAAGTGTGACGCGGATTTCCCGGTCACTGGCCTGCACATAGGCATCCACGCTCTTTGCAGCCTCCACGGCGGCAAAAAGCTCGGCCCCGGCCTGCACGCCAAGCTTGTCTGCAATGCGGCGCTGAAAGGATGAAAGCAGAAGATGGGAAAGAAGAAGGTAAGCCCGCTTTTGCTTTATGACCTGCACCATGTCCATGTTGCGCCAGGCTTGGGGATCTGTAATTGTGGCCATGCGGCTGGCGCACAATTCCACGCACACGGTGTCGGGCTTTTCAAGTGCAATCACCTTTTTTACAAGCAGGGCGCTCTGGCTGGAAACATGGGCGGTGCCAACTATGACAATGCGTCTGCCCTCGTATTCCAGCTCAAGGACATCCCTTTTTTCATCAGCGCAGAGGCTCTCATTCTCCTGGCCCTGCAAAGCTTCTTGGGTTGTGGGGGTTTCTTGCTCCATACTCTTGTGGCCCTGGGTAAAGCAGGGGCTTTTCCTTTCATATAAAGGCCCGGCAAGGGGCTTGGGCGATTTTTAGTCGGCTACAAGGCGTTGGGCGGAAGAAAAACTTTCCCCCGGTAATACTTAAGCTCTGCAAGAGACTCCAAAACATCGGAAAGCGCGGTGTGCCGGTTTTTCTTTTCATAGGCCGGAAGTTGCGGATACCAGCGCTTGACAAGCTCCTTTATGCTTGAGACATCCACAATCCGGTAGTGCAGAAAATCATTTAACATGGGCATATAGCGCACAAGAAAGCGCCTGTCCTGCCAGACGGAGTTGCCTGCAAGGGGGCAGACCTTTGGCTTGCACAGGCCGGACAGAAAATTCAGGGTGGATTCTTCGGCTTCCTGGGTGCTGACAGTTGAATTGCGGATACGCTCCATCAGCCCTGATGCCTCATGGTGCCTTCTGCTCCAGGGCTCCATGTTTTCAAGCACGCTATCTGGGTGCTTGATTACAAGGTTGGGCCCCTGGCCCAGAACATTCAGATCCAAATCCGTAACAAGAGTTGCAATTTCAACAATAACGGACTTATCCGGGTCCAGGCCCGTCATCTCCAGGTCCATCCACACAAGGTGCTTGTTCATTTGTCTTCTTTTCTATTTTTTGGGATGGCGGATAAGACCCCTTGACCCAAAAAAACCAAAATTGAGAACCAAAAAGCTAAATCCCTCTGCAAAGGCTTTATTGCAAAAAAAGTATTTATGACCTTAATTTCTCAATAAAATCAGGAGTAACATTTATTCTGCCAAAAGGTTTTTGCTCCCTTGCCGGGCCGGAAAAGCAACCTCATATTGGCAGCACGCTCAAAATTTATAACATATCATAGTAACCAACCTTTTTCCATAGCTGTTTGCAACTGCCTTGCGGTTTTTCATCCTTCAATTTGAAAAACTGCCTCCTCCATGCGCTCACATTTGCATTTGGGGCAGCGGCCTGGTTTTTTGAAGCGTTTTTTGCTTTGGAAGGCAAAGCCGCAGTTTATGCAGGAGTAAGGCGAAATTGCAAGTTTCCGGCCCCTTGCCGCAAGGGATTTGTCCACATGGGGCAAATGGCTTGACACATCTTTTTCGCTCATCCCTGCAAGCCGGGAAATATCCCTTATTGTTGCCGGGCCGTTTTCAAGGATTTCCTCAATCCTGCGGCGGAGGGTAAGGCTTTTGTGGGCAGGGTTCATTTTTTTCCGGCTGCACCAGGTGGTTGTTTTTGCCCAAAACAGCAATGTGGCCTAAAGTTTTGCACCGGAATAAGGGCTGTGGCGCAGCTCTGTTCAAACTTCCGGGTGGTCTTTTTAAGTTCTTGTGCGGTTTCCCCCAAAGGTCCTCATTGCTTCGTTTGCAAGCTCCTGGCCTCTTTGGGAATAGCGGGGCGAAAAGTGAAATACAACAAGGTTTTTGGCATTGGCCAGGGCTGCCAGGCGGCCAGCGTGAGCTGCTGTCAGGTGGCCCCTTTTTTCTGCAAGGGCGGCATCCTCTTCCAGAAATGCGGCTTCAATGAAAACCGTGTCCGCATTGCGGCACAGGTCTGTTATGAGTTGCCCGTTGGCCTTTGTGGGTGCGGCATCGGTGATGTAGGCTATTTTCTGGCCCAACGAAATTTTGACCAAATCTTTTTGCAGTTGACCAAGGGTAAAGGTTTTTTCCTTTTTGCCGACAGTTCTGGCAATCACAGGGCTGTCCGGCGGGGCCTTTTCGTGAAGGGCCTTTTTGAACCCGGCAAGCCAGGGGCCTGCTTCAAGGCCTTTTTCTGCCAGGGCCACCTTTAAAATGTTGATTCTGTAAGGCTCCCAAAGGGCAAAACCCAGGCAGTCAATTTTGTGATCCAGAATTGCCGCTTCCACGGTAAAGCCCGGCAGGGCGGCCACAAGGGGAGATGGGGGCAGGCTTGAGATTCGTGTCCGGGCAAAGCCCCTGTTAAGATCAAACTGTGTAACTTCGTGGCAGTCTTTTCTCTTTTCAACAACAACAATGGAGAGATTGTTCTCAAAATTGTCCACAAGGTTCCATGTGTAGGAGGCCAATTTGGCTTCCACCCGGTCTGTAATGCCCAAAGGGCCGACCACTGTCAGGGTTCTCTCCCTGCCGATGAGCACCCGCAATAGCCGGTCAAAGCCCATGAAATGATCCATGTGGGCATGGGACAGGAAAACATGGCTTATTTTGAGCAAATCCCGCGGACTCAAGGGCGAAAGGTCGCCTGCATCAAACAAAAGGGCTTGGCGGGTAAAGGAAAAGCTCACAAAAAGGCCTGGATCCGCAAAGGGATCGTAATGGATGAGTCTGGGCAGAAATGAAGGAGGCATGGCGCTTTGATGGACGGCTTTTGCAGATGAAGCCAGCGCCCGGAGGATTGAAAAAATCTGCCAAAGGGGCTAATTCAAAAACCGGCTCACCTGCTTGTGGACGCACTGATAAACATCAAGGTCATCGCCAAAAACATCAATAACATCTTTGTGGCTGATGAGGTCTTCAACTATCCAGGCCGTAAGGTAGATGCTCACCACATGGGGTTCCCGGACAAGGCGGCGCAGAGGGGCGATCTTGTAGTTGATGTCAAACTCTTCCATGCGGGAAAGGGTTTCCAGCACCTTGACAAACTCCTCCTGAAGGGAGTTCTTGCTGGTGGTTTCTATGAGACCGTCATCAATGAGCTTTTGAGCCAGGGCGCTGGCAAGGGGCTCAAGTACATTGGGCAGCTGGTGCAGGGCCTGACGCCTGCGGAACTCCTTGTCGCTCTCGATGCGGCTCAAGATGCGGGACTCTCTGTTGCTTGGCCTGAAAACTTTTCCCATGGTGCAATCTCCCAAAAGGGATAATCCCGTAAAAGGCCGGGAAACGCTGTTTTTGCAAGACGGGGAGGGCTTCCCATCCTCCGAACACAACCGGATGCTCCATTTCGCCGGGCCGACTCAATGTGCATATCCGGCCAGCCTTTTGACAAGCTTTTTACAAGTCTGTCAAAAGGGGGTCTATACTTGGCAACAAAAAGGAATGCAACCAAAAAAACAGGAAAAATGAAAAAAATTGGTTGAGTTGCCTGTCTCCTGATGCGAGTATTAAACGAGTTTCAGGTTTTCCGGGGTTTTTTAAAAACCTTTGGCAAGGTCGCCCAAAAGCAG
>JASEHB010000261.1:0-3934 GCA_030018745.1 Desulfatibacillaceae bacterium
CTTGACAGAAGGGGTCTTTCTGGACAATTATGCAGACAAGCGTGCTTACAAGTGTACGCACAAGCGTCAAAACAGATGGCCGTACAAATAATTCGCACGCCGGAAATAAAGCTCAAAACGCGGTTTTTTAAAACCGCAGACCCAAAAGGGACAGGTAAGGGCATGACAAGGGCAACAAACAACAAGCAAGGAGGAAACACCATGAACCGCCTGGGAATCCGTATTCAAATAAACCTGACCGACAAGGAAGACGACTTGGCCCCTTCTTATCCGCTGCTGGCTTCCGCATACTCGCGCTTTGGCTTTCTGCGCCTGGCAGGGGCTTCCAGGTGCGGGCGAAGGACAGCCCGATAGATGATTGAAGACGATCTGCAACCCGGTTCAGGGGCCGGGGCAAAACAACACCGGGCCGATTTGAATGCACAGGGGGCGGCCCAAGGGGAGAAAAAGGAAATGAACGCATTGCAAATAGATATGGAAAACAGGCCAAGTCTTCCGGTTCTTGTATGGTCTGACAGCAAAAGAACCAAAGAGGCTGACGAGACGCCGTTTTGCAGAATTGGCAATGCCCAGAGCGAGCTGGCTGAACCCTGCCCAAAGGAAAAGCCCAAAAAAGGCCGGGCAAGGCGCGCGGCAAGGGCAATTTTCCGGTTTGCGGCAGGCGTGGCCCTGCTTTTGAACCTTCTTGTCTTTATTGCCATTGCAACTGTTTTGTTAAAGCCCCAACTGCTTGAAGGCCCCTTGGCAGGGCTTGGTCTGGCTCTTAACAAACCCATGGCCGTTTCCATGGATGAGCGCTTTGATGTGAAGGCCCGCTTTAATCACCTTTTCCCCATAGCCCTGGACGCGCAGATACCAATCGAGGTTCCGGTCTCGGAAAAGCTTATCATCCCCATCAACGAGATTTTTGCAGTACCGCTGGACAGCTCCTTTGCAGTAACCCTTTCCAGGCCGCTTCGGGTGAAGGAGCTTATTCATGTGGAAGGCAACCTGCCTCTGGACACAATTGTGGAGGCCGAGGTTTTCGGCATAAAGAAGCAAATTCCCATAAAGGGCGTTGTGCCGGTGCGCTTTGCATTTAACCTGGATCAGGAAATCGGCGTTGATGGCGGCTTCCATGTTCACATGGATGAGCCTCTCCAGGTGAAGATAAACCAGCAGGTGGAAGCGCCCATCAACTTTGTGGTCAAGGGCAATGTCCCCTTGAAGCAGAATATAATGGTGCCTGTTTCCGGAGATCTGGACTGTGCCATTGAAATGGTCAACGAGCTGCCGCTCAACATGAAGCTTGACCTTAAAGCCAAAGACCTGGGAGAAGGCGTTAAGATAACTGGCCTGGGCGGATAGCAAGGCAAAATAG
This sequence comes from Desulfatibacillaceae bacterium, assembly GCA_030018745.1. GTDB lineage: Bacteria > Desulfobacterota > Desulfobacteria > Desulfobacterales > Desulfatibacillaceae > JAGVAW01. The sequence continues at coordinate 1,361 of JASEHB010000261.1, forward strand.
CCTGCAAAGCAGCCCTCCATACAGCCCAAGCGCCCTCCCGCCACCGCCCCGGACCAAAAACCGGGGCGGTTTTTTGTTTTGAGGCACCCATTAAACTTGTTTAGGCTTGCCCTGTCCCTTACAACGCCTTGGTCAATACCAGAATACGGCTTGGCCTGCGGCTTGTGGTTGACGCAGGGGCAAATGAAATCTAAACTGTTTGGCAGGAAAAAGCCTGTCAAAAAAAGCCGATTGCCATTTTCACAAGCAGGGCCAAGGGCTTGCGCTGCAAAGGCAGGGCCTTGTTGCAAGCTTTCGGGCCTTGCCCAAAATTATAAGGAGGTGCTTTATGGCAACCGAAATGCTGCAAAACATAACCTGGCTGGGCCACGATGGGTTTCTTATCCGGGCAGGGGGCAAAACCATTGCAATTGACCCTTATGAAGTGGGCGATGCGCCCAAGGCGGACATAATACTGATAACCCATGAGCACTTTGACCATTGCAGCGAGGCGGACATAGCAAAGATTGCAAAACCCGGCACAGTTGTGGTCACCGAACCCCAGGCTGCCGCCAAGCTCTCCGGCGATATCCGCACACTTGCCCCCGGCCAGTCCATCGAGATTGACGGCATAAAAATCCGGGCCGTGCCTGCCTACAACACGGACAAGCCTTTTCACCCCAAGGCAAACCATTGGCTTGGCTTTGTTATTGAAGCGGAGGGATTTACCCTGTATCATGCCGGAGATACGGATCTCATTGATGAGATGAAAGGCCTTGAAGGTGTTGACATAGCTTTTTTGCCTGTTTCAGGCACTTATGTCATGGATTGGGAGCAGGCTGCGCAGGCGGCAAAGGTCATAAAACCCAAAATTGCAATTCCCATGCACTATGGCGGCATTGTTGGAACAGTCAGCGATGCGGAAAAATTCGCCCAGGCTCTTGAAGGAATATGCGCTGTGGAGGTTTTGAGCAAATGAAAAAAGCCCTGTTTGTTTCTCTTGTGTTGATTTTCCTTTTTCCCGGTGCGGCCCTTGCCCAGCGCATGGCGGTGAGCGCCAACGAGGCGAATGTGCGCTCCGGCCCTGGCACCGGGTATGATATTCTGTGGAAGGTGGAAAAATTTCATCCCTTCGAGGTGCGCGCCCGGCAGGACGGATGGGTCAGGGTGAGGGACTTTGAAGGGGACGAGGCATGGATTCACCAGGATCTTTTAAATGACACACAGACCGTCATCACCAAAGCAGAAAAGGTGAATGTGCGCTCCGGGCCGGGAACCGGCCATTCCGTTGTTTTCCGCGCAGAGCGGGGCGTACCCTTCCAGGTGGTCAGCCGCCAGGGGGCCTGGGTGCAGATCCGCCATGCTGACGGAGACAGGGGCTGGATTCACGGCAACCTTTTGTGGTAAAGCCAGCAGCAGACTTTTTTTGGGAGCAAAAGCCGTGAGTCCCGATAAGGCAGACAAAAAACTTGTGGTTGGAATAGGCTCGGCCCTTGTGGACATCCTTGCCCGTGCAGAAGCCTCCTGCGTGGAGCGCTGCGGAGCTGTGATGGGCGGCATGATGCTTGTGGACAGCCACAATCACATCGAAAATGCCCTTGCCACCCTGCCAGCCGACCGGCACATAGTGCCCGGCGGCTCCGCCTGCAACACGGTGATGGGCATAGGCAGGCTTGGAGGGCGCTCCCGCTTTGTGGGCAAGCTGGGAAACGACGAGCTTGGCCGCATTTTCAGGGAAAGCCTCATCAAAAACAACATTGAGCCTGCCCTGTTCGATTCAGACCTTCCCACAGGCCGCGTGCTTTCCATTGTAACGCCGGACGCCCAGCGCAGTATGCTCACCTTTTTGGGGGCAAGCGCCCAGACCCATCCAGACGAGATCAATAACGGCTGCTTGAAGGATGCCGCCATTGTTCATGTGGAAGGCTACCTGGTTTTCAACCGCAAGCTCATTGAAGCCGCTCTCTCTGCGGCCAAGGCAGCAGGTGCGACCGTTTCGCTGGATCTGGCCAGCCACAATGTGGTGGCCCAGCACAAAGACCTGCTGCAAGGGCTTATCCGCGATTTTGTGGATGTGGTCATTGCAAACGAGGATGAAGCCTTTGCCTACACAGGGCATAAAGACGATGAAAGGGCACTTGAAAAGCTTGTTGCCAACAATAAGATAGGAGTGGTAAAAAGCGGGCCTCTTGGCAGCATCATAGGCGCGGACGGCGCAGTTTATCGCATCCGCGCCCTTGGGGACGGCACTGCGGTGGATACAACCGGGGCCGGGGATTTGTGGGCTTCGGGCTTTTTATACGGCATGGCCCACGGCCTTACCCTTGAGCAAAGCGGCATTTTGGGCTCGGCCTGCGGTTACGAGGTCTGCCAGGTCATGGGTGCGGCAATTCCGGAGCAGGGCTGGGAGCGCATACAAAATCTATTGGAATCTTTTGAGGAAGCAAACAAATAACCCCTAATCAAAAGGCCCGGATATGAGGCGTGCTTTTGGCCGCCCCTGACGGGTTCTTCACACAGGCGCAAATGGCCAAAAAAATCAAGGTGACGCGCAAGGAGCTTTTAAAGGAGCCTGACGAGTTTATCTCCTTTACC
>JASEHB010000261.1:3944-4572 GCA_030018745.1 Desulfatibacillaceae bacterium
TGAGGTCGCCGGACCGGTGGGTATTGCCGGGTTTACCGGAAAAGTTGTTAATTTTGCCCGGGCCAATGAAAAAAATCTTTACACCGCCCTGGTTGTTTTGCTGGCGGGGGTGCTGGTTTTCACGGGGGTGAGGTTTTATCTCCAGCGCCGGGCGGATTCTGCGGCAGCAGCCTACGACAGCGCCAAGCAGAAATTTGTGGCCGCCATCAACACAAAAAGCCAGGAAGACTTTGCCGCTGCCAGGGACGGGTTTGCCCAGGTGGTTGAAAATTACAGGCGGACACAAGGCGGCAGGCTGGCCCAGGCCATGCTGGGAAACACCGCTCTCCAGGCCGGAAACTTTGACGAAGCCCTTGCTGAATACGAAAAGGCCCTTCCGCTTTTCAAAAAAGAGCCTCTTGTGCTGAACATGATCATCTCCGGCATGGCCTATGCCGCTGAAGGCAAGAAGGATTGGGAGTCGGCTGCCCGCCATTTTGGCGAGATTGCAGATGACCCTGCCTCCTTGAACCGCGAGGACGCACTTTTGGGCCAGGCCCGCGCCCTCAAGGCCCTGGGGGAAAACGCCCGCGCAAAACAGGTTTACCAGACCTTTATCAATGAGTTCCCCGATTCCTTCCGCGCCCAG
>JASEHB010000262.1 GCA_030018745.1 Desulfatibacillaceae bacterium
CAACCACAAGCGCACAGGGCTTTGTTCAGGGAGTCGTGGGCAAGGCTTGCGGGAGCCAGATTGTTGGGTGAACCTTGCACTTCGTGCAAGAACCACCCAACCTACGAATCTATCCCAACCTACGAATCTGCGCTATCCAAACCAACTGCGCACAGGGCGGCGACGGGCAGCGGTTTTTTCTTTCAACCACAAGCGCACAGGGCTTTGTTCAGGGAGTCGTGGGCAAGGCTTGCGGGAGTGCGCCGGGACGAGGTGTACTTGTTGTACATTGAGCTCCCGGCGTGCTCCCGCGTAACGCAGCCCACGGCTTCCTGAACAAAGCCCCCGACAGGTCAATCAACTATCTGCCGTATAAGCGCGCTGCTGTTTTTGATGAGGGCAATCTGGCGGTCGTAATGGTGGATGCGGAAGATGGCCCGGATCATAAGATATGCCCCAAGGCCAAGCAGCCCGGCGCACAGAAGGAAAACAACCACAAGCAGGGCGGCCACATCAGCAGCATTGTAAAAGGCCGAAGTGGCGATAAGAAAGCTCAACACCGTGAGCGGCAGGGCGAAAACCGCAATGCCCGTTCTCATGGCTGCAAGGGAAGTGCGCTTTTCGGCCAGCAGAAGCTGAATTTCGTTTATGAGCATACCTTCGTTTATGGGCTGGTCGTCTGGCATTTTGTTGTCCCTTGTTCAGATTAAAAGGGAAAGAGCAGCCTGGCTTTGGGTTTGAGATGGGCGATTGACGAGCAGAGGGTGAAGGCCAGCCGCTGGTTGTGCGCCGCCCGGTTTATCACCCAGTTTATCACCGGCCTTTTGCTCCAAAGGCCTTGCAGGATATAGGCCGGGATAAAATCTTTCCACAAATAGCGCCGCCTCCACAGCCATTCGTAGTTTGCGCCCGCATTTTGGGGGTTTATGCCCCTTTTTATCACAAACGCCGCGGCCCTTGCTGCAAGCTCGCCTGTGCCCAGGGCATAATATATGCCCTCCCCTGTGAGGTTGTCCACAAAGCTGCCTGCATCGCCGGTTAAAAGCACGCTGCCGCAACTGCGCTTTGATGAAAAGGAGCCGCAGGGTATGGGCCAGCCTGCAAAAGAGCCTTTGACCATTTTTGCATTGGCAAGCTTTTTTATGGCAAAGGGGTTGTTTTTCAAAAATGCGTCAAAAATCCTGGGCAGCTCCCTTGCTGGCGTGTAGCGCAGAATGACCCCTGCCCCCACATTGGCGGTTTGGGGGCCTGTGTGGAAAATCCACCCGTAGCCGGGGATAATGCTGTTTTCGTAGTGAATCTGTATGGAGTGGTCTGCATGGGCCACATTCTGGTAATAGGCCCGCAGGGCAAAAATGCGGTGTTTTGGATTATTGTTGTAAAGGCCTAAACTTTTGGCGATTTTGGAATGCGCGCCGTCTGCGCCCACGATGACCCTGCCCGACAGGGTGAGGGGCCTGCCCTTGTACCTGCCGTAAACGCCCGTTACCCGGCCCCTGTCCTCCACAAGGCCCTGGGCTGTAAAGCCTTCAACGGTTTCAACCGAATCAAAACCGGCAGCATGGTTGAAAAGAACCTGGTCAAAGGTTTTTCTGGGTATGACAAAGCCCGGATCAATGGGGCGGCTTTCTCCCGGCAGGTCTCTGCCTTCCATGACCCTGTTGTTGGGGGCGCTCACAATCATGGTATCTATGGGCCAGGGTTTTTTCGCCATCACCTTGTAATAGGCCCCCATGCGCCAGAGAAGCTCCTGGCTTCCCACCCCCACGCCGTCTCCGCAAATCTTGTCGCGGGGGAAAACGGCCTTGTCAGCCAGAATAACGGAAAGCCCGGCCTTGGCTGCAAAGCTTGCAGCAGAGGCCCCGGCAGGGCCTGCTCCAATTATCAGAATGTCGGCTTTTTGCATGGGGTCGTCCTTTTGCGGGCTGCTCCTTATTGCTGCCGGGTTTGTGCCGGGCCGGGCCGGATATGGCCTTCCTGAAGCTCAAAAAGCTCCCGGGCTGTTTTTTCGTGCTGCCAGGCCTTCTGGTTCTCCCCGGCAGCCAGGTAGGCATCAGCAAGGGCCTTGTGAGCAAAGGGGTCCTGCTCCATGAGCAAAACCGCCTGCTCAAGGGCGGCAACAGCCTGCGCAAAGGAGCCGCGCTGCAAAAGGGCAAGCCCCAGGCTGTACCAGGCATCGCCGAAATCCGGCTTAAGGGTTGCTGCCCTGCGGAAAAGGGCCAGGGCCTCCTCAAAATCGCCTCTGTCAAAAAGAAGCACGCCAAGGCTGTGAAGCACGGACGGGTCTTGGGGCATAAGCCTTGCCGCCTGCCGGTATTTTTCAATGGCCGCCTCCCTCTGCCCCCTTTCAGCAAGCAGAAAGGCAAGCAGCGCAAACGCCGGGCCGGAATCAGGGTCTTCCTCCAAAAGGGCTTCCAGGCGGGTTACGGCCTCCTGGGGCCTGCCTGCCACAAACCTTGCCCAGGCCTTTTTAAAACCCAGGCTCCCAGGCGCAAAGGCAGATGAATCAAAGGCCTTTTCGTAGTGCCTGTCAGCTTCTTCCAGCCTTGCCTGCCAGGCCATTATATCCCCTGCCGCCTCGTGGGCGCTGTTGCAGGCAGTGCATTGTGAAAGGGCAATTTCAATGTGGCTCTCTGCTTCATCATAAAGGCCCAGGGCTGTCAGCACCCTGGCAAGGCCAATGCGGGCCGGTTCGTGAAAAGGGTCTATGACAAGAGCCATCGAAAAATGCCTCACAGCCTCCGGCAGCCGGTTATGTCCTTCCAGGTAATGGGCCAGAAGGGAGTGAACCTCCGGCTTGTTGCTCACAATGCCCAGGCCCTTTTCCGTGTGCAGTTCAAACCTCTGAACATCGCCCATCCGCCTGTAGGAATCCGCAAGGTTGAGATGAACTTCCGGCAGGTCATCCCTCACGGTGAGGGCCTTGCGCAGAAGGTGCAAGGCCTCTGCCTCGCGGTCAAGGTCTTTGAGGAAAACCGCAAGGTTGTTGTAGGCAAACCAGGAATCCGGATTCTTGGCTATCGTGTCATTCCACAGGGTGTAATGGCTTTGGTAGATTTTGCTCTGGGAATAGGTGGCCCCAAAAAGAATTATAAGCAGCGCCGCAACCGCCGCAAAGGCCGCCTTTGGCCGCAAAAGCCAGAAGGAGCGGGTAAGGGCATATCCGCCGCCTACAAAAAGGGCAATCAGCCCGGCAACAGCATGGTAAGAAAAGTGATCCGCCACAAAGGAATAGCGGTGCGGGTAAACATTGAAAAATCCCAGGGAGGGAAAAACCCCTGCCAGGTAAAAGAGCATTGCAGCTAACGGCGCGCGCCATCTGCGGCTTATAGCCAGAAGGCCGGCAAAAAGGGCGATGGCGGCCAAAGGATATGCCCAGTCAATAAGGCTTGAAGCAGACACCTCCCAGCGGGGGTAGTTGAATGTAAGCTGATAGGGGAAAATAACTTTTTGGATGTAGAACCAGAAGCCGCGGCCTGCCACCAGAAAGCGCTCAACCAGGGGCATATGCCAGATGGGGCCTGATGCCCCCACATGAAGCCGCTCCATAAGGACTGTTACCATGCCAAGGGCAAAGCCCACCGCCAGAAAGGGCGAAAGAAGGGCGATTTTTCTTACCTTAAGTCGGCCCATATACCAAAGGCACAGGCCTGCTGCCACGGGCATGGCCGAGGCCACGGTCTTGGAGAGCATGGCGCACACAAAAAGCGCAAAGGAGCCAATGTACCATCTGCGGCGAGCGGCCTTTTCCTGCGAGCTGTCCCAGTGCAGAAAGCAAAGCAGGCTGGCCATGAAAAAGGCCAGGGAGGCGACATTCTTGCGCTCTGTGATCCAGGCCACGGACTCCACATTTATTGGGTGCAGGGCAAAAACCGCAGCGCAGAGCCAGGGCAGGGGGGTTTTTAAAAAAACAAGCACCCGCCACAAAAAAAACGCAGCAAGAAAATGCAGAAAAATGTTTACGGCATGGTATCCGGCAGGGTTAAGCCCCCAGAGGCTTTTTTCGATGTAGAAGCTTGTGAATACAAGGGGATAATACTGCGGGCTTGCCCGCGGGACCATCCATATCCTGTAAAGGGCATCCGGGCTTTTTAAGGTTTTGTTTTCAGTGAGATAACTGTCATCATCCCAAATAAAGCCCGCATCCAGCGCGGGCAGATATGCGCCAATGGTCAAGGCGGCCAGCAAAAGGGCCAGAAGAAGTTTTTTTTGACGGGCGGTCATAAAAGGCACGATACGGTTTTTGATAAGAAAGCGTAAGTCAGGGTTGTGCCAAAATAACAATTATAACCACAAAAGGCACGAAACACACGAAAAAACAAACAAGGAGGCTCCAGACAATCCGGCCCGCGAAATTTCCGGAGCAACCTTTTTCAATAATGATAACGATCCATTTTTATTCCGGATTCAAAGCCTGTGCGGGAATGACGGCCAGGGGGTAAAAAAGGCAATTTTAACCACGGAAAGCACAAAATACACGAAAACAAGCCTGCCAGAAAGCGTTTTTCCCCTTCAAGCACAAAAGCAAAGGGCGGTTCCAAAGAGGCGGGAGCCAAAATGTTGGGTGAACCTTGCGCTTTG
>JASEHB010000263.1 GCA_030018745.1 Desulfatibacillaceae bacterium
AAAGCAGGAAGGGCTTAAGGCTTTTTTGCCAAGCCCCTTTGTGCCTTTAATAAAAGCCTTGCTGAAAGTAAATGGCTGCCTTTGCCTTTGGCCCAAAAGCCCGCCGGACTTTGTCCCGGCCATTGCAAGCCCCATCCATAAAAGGAAAAGGGCTGTAATTTTTCCCCCAATTCATTATGCAGCCATTAAGCAATGCGGCTCTTTATCAGGTTAACGGAGCTAAATCAACACCGGAAAAACTTTTGTTGGCGTATAGCATCGGCATTTAAAAAAAATGAGATGGCATTCATTTTTCCGGATAGGTTTTGGCCGGGGTGCGGAGGGCAAGGGCAGGAGGCTAAAGCCCTTTTTCTGCAAATTGGCCCCAGGCAGGGCAAGGCCCTTTTGGGTAAAGCAGATTGGCCTTTCCAAACCCTGATTTGAGCTGCCCTGCCAGGCCCGGTGCAGGGAGTTTGAGGCGCTTTGGGCTTGACATGGCATTGCGCCTTGGTTTAGATGAATGGTTCTTCATTTTTTTTCCGGCAACCGGCCGGAGAACATACGGGTAACTGCCAAGGCGCGCCAAAAAAGCGCCCCAAGATTGGAACCCCTCATCAAAACCTGTAAAGGAGGTTTATATGGCAAGACGCATCCAGAAGGCAGCCGTTTTAGGCTCTGGCGTCATGGGTGGAGGCATTGCCGCCCTGCTCGCCAGCGCGGGAGTCGAGGTGCTCCTGCTGGACATCGTTCCTTTTGATCTGACAGAGGAGCAGAAAAAAGACCCCAAGGCCAGAAACCGCATAGTCAAGGCAGGATTTGACGGCACGGTGAAATCCAGGCCCGCGCTTTTCATGCTTCCCAAAACCGATTCAAAGCGCGTTTCCATCGGCAACTTTGACGATGACTGGAACAAGCTGGCTGACTGCGACTGGATCGTCGAGGTTGTTGTGGAAAACCTCAAGATCAAGCAGAGCGTCATGGAGCGCATCGAGAAGGTGAGAAAGCCCGGCTCCATTGTCTCCACCAACACATCGGGCATTCCGCTGATGTCCATAAGCGAAGGCCGCACAGATGAATTCAAGCAGCATTTTCTTGGCACGCACTTTTTCAACCCCGTGCGCTACATGAAGCTTCTGGAAATCATCCCCGGCGCCCAGACCAGCCAGGAAGTTCTTGATTTCATGGCCGATTACGGCGAGCGCATTCTGGGCAAGGGCATTGTGTGGGCAAAGGACACCCCCAATTTCATCGGCAACCGCATCGGCGTGCAGGGCATGGTTCAGGCCATGCAGCTCATGGTGGAGATGGGCCTTTCCATTCCCGAAGTGGATGCCCTGTTCGGACCTGTGATGGGCCGCCCCAAGACCGCAATGTTCAAGACCGCAGACCTTGTGGGTTTAGACACCTTGGGCCATGTGGCCAAGAACACCTACGACCTGGTTACCGAGGACGAGGCCCGCGACACATTTGTCATTCCCGATTTTGTGAGCGCAATGATCGAGAAGAAGCTCCTTGGCAACAAGACCAAGCAGGGCTTCTATAAAAAGGACCTCACCCCGGAGTGGAAGACCATCCGCAAGGTCATAAACCCCCAGACGGGCGAGTACGAGGAATACGGCAAGGCCGATTTCCCCTGCCTTGACGCTGCCAAGGGTGCAAAGGATTTGGCAGGCAAAATGCAGGCCGTGGTTTACGGCGATGACAAGGGCGCAAAGTTTGCCTGGAAGGTTATTGCAAACGGCCTTATCTATGCAGCCAACCGTATCCCCGAAATTTCCGACACCATCATTGAAATAGACAATGCCATGAAGTGGGGCTACAATTTCACAATGGGCCCCTTTGAGGCATGGGATGCAATAGGCGTTGAAAAGTCTGTTGCAAAAATGAAGGCGGATGGCCTTGCTGTTCCTGAAAAAATTGAAAAGATGCTTTCCGCTGGCAACAAGAGCTTTTACAAGAGTGAAAACGGCAAGGACTACTTCTTTGACTTTGCCTCCGGCGAGTACAAGCTCATTTCCATAAGCCCGGCCATCATCAGCCTGCGCAACCTCAAGGGCATGGGCAAGGTGGTGAAGGAAAACGCTTCGGCCTCCCTTATTGATATTGGTGACGGCGTTTTCTGTGTGGAGTTCCACACAAAGATGAACGCCATCAACCGCGAGCTGGTGGAAGGCATGGCTGAAGGCCTTGACTATGTCGCCAAAAACGGCGTTGGCATGGTCATCGGCAACCAGGCTCCGGGCTTCCCCGGCGCATTTTCCGCTGGCGGCGACTTGGCCTACATGCTGGGTCTGGCAAAGGAAGGCAAGTTCTCCGAGATTGACGCCTTTTTGCTCACAGCCCAGACCGGCCTGCAAAAGGCCCGCTATGCCCCCTTCCCGGTGGTTGCGGCACCCTTTGGCATGACGCTGGGCGGCGGCTGCGAAGTGTGCCTTGGCGCAGATCGCATTGTGGCCCACAGCGAGCTTTTCATGGGCCTTGTGGAAATTGGCGTTGGCCTTCTGCCTGCTGGCGGCGGCTGCACCAACCTGTGGAAAAAGTTCATTTCCTCGGTGCCAGGCCCGGTCAAAATCACAAGCCTGGCAGATTTCTTCCTGCCGGTCTTCATGGCAATTGCAACTGCCAAATTCTCCAACAGCGCGGCAGAAGCAAGAGCCAACGGCTTCTTGGATTCTTCCGACCGCATCCATTTCAACCGCGATTACCTCATCGGCGAAGCCAAAAAGGAAGTTCTCCACATGGTGCAGGGCGGATATGCCCCTCCCATCAAGGAGAAAATCCAGGTTCTGGGCCAGGCTGCCCAGGGCATGGCCGAGGCCGAGCTTTATAATATGCAGAGCGGCGGATATGTGTCCGAGCATGACGCTTTCCTGGCAAAGCGCATCGCCTTTGTCATAGGCGGCGGAGACATAAGGGACGGCGGCTTCATTTCCGAGGACGCCATGTTGAAGCTTGAGCGCGAAGCCTTTGTGGACTTCTTCAAGACCGAGAAGACCATGGCCCGCGTGGAGCATATGCTCAAAACCGGCAAGCCGCTTCGTAACTAAAGGACAGGCATCCACCTAAAAGGAGGACGAGTATATGAGAGACGCATACATTGTTACAGCAATCCGGACTCCGGGCTGCCGGAGAAACAAAGGCGCACTGGCCGACACCCGGCCCGAGGCCCTTCTTTCCTTCATCCTTGACAAGGCTGTGAGCATGACAAATGGCCTTGAGAAAAAGGATGTGGAAGACATCATGGTGGGCTGCTCCTTCCCCGAAGCAGAGCAGGGACTCAATGTGGGCCGCATCTGCGCCCAGATTGCGGGCTTTCCCAAGGAGACCACCGGCGCAACCGTCAACCGCTTCTGCGCTTCCGGCCTTGAGGCCATTGTGGAAGCCTCCATGCGCGTCATGGTGGGCTTTTCGGAGTGCACCATCGGCGCAGGCCTGGAATCAATGACCTTTGTGCCCATGGGCGGCAACTTGCCCAGGCCCTATCCGGACTGGACCAAGAATCACCCGGATATGTATGTTTCCATGGGCATCACGGCAGAGAATGTGGCCACCCGCTACAATGTCTCCCGCCAGGATCAGGACGAGTTTGCCTATCAGTCACACATGAAGGCAGCCGCAGCCCGCGACAACGGTAAATTCATCGAAGTTATTCCCACCCCTGCCACAAAGTTTGTGGAGCAGGCGGACGGAACCTTCAAAAAGGAAACCTTCATCCAGAGCGTGGATGACGGCATCCGCGACACCACCACCATAGAAGGCCTTGCATCCCTGCGCCCGGTATTTTCGGCAACCGGCTCGGTCACGGCGGGCAACTCCTCCCAGACCACAGATGGAGCGGCCGCATCAATCATCATGAGCGGCGACATGGTAAAAAAGCTCGGCCTAAAGCCCTTTGCAAAGCTGGTAAGCTATGCCACCGTGGGCTGCGAGCCTGATGAAATGGGCATAGGCCCAGCCCTTGCCATTCCCAAGGCTTTGGCAAAGGCAGGCCTCAAGGTGGAGGATGTGGGCTTGTACGAGATCAATGAGGCCTTTGCCTCCCAGGCTCTTTATTGCATGAGGGAGCTTGGCCTGGACAAGCCCGGCCAGGTGGAGAAGGTCAACATTCACGGCGGCGCAATTGCTTTAGGCCATCCATTGGGATGCACCGGCGCAAAGCTTGCCGCAACCCTGCTCAACAACATGCGCGCCAAGGGCGTGAAGTACGGCGTGGAGTCCATGTGCATAGGCGGCGGCATGGGCGCAGCAGCAGTGTTTGAGCTGGTGGAGTAAGAAAAAAAGCTTTTTGGGCAAGGCCGGGCCTTTTTGTGAGGTCCGGCCTTTTGCCCCAGAGGCGCTTTGGCCTGATTGCAAACCCTTCAAGTAGCATTGCAGAGGTCTTTGCACAGCAGTTTGCAGGCCAGAAATTGTGGCAAAACGCCTGCCTTTGCCAGAGGGCAAGCTTTTGCGCAAGGTGACTTTCCCCCTTTGAGTCACCTTTATAAAGGGCCGTCCGGGGCGCCGGGCGGCCCGCTTTTTTTTGCTTGACACATGATACATTTGTTCTATAAGATATAGGACAAATGTACTGTGGCTTGGCC
>JASEHB010000264.1 GCA_030018745.1 Desulfatibacillaceae bacterium
CAGGCAAATGCAGGAGGTGGGGCATGAGAAAAAGAACCGGAGAAAAGCTGGGCTGGATAGGCGGCTGGACAGGTTCCTTCCTCTGGGTGGGGATTTTGGCTGTTGTTTTTCTTGTTCAGGGCAAGACCATTGGCGGCGTTATTGGCCTTGTGCTTTTTGCCGTGGCCATGGCCGGAGCCTTTTTGCTGGCCCCCTGGCAGCATCCGTCAACCCGCTACTATAAGCTCATGTTGCCTTTTTACGCAGCCTTTGCAGTTTCTACGGCTTGGGCTGTATGGGCCTTTGGCGGCTTTGGGCAGGCAATGCTCAACTGGTGGTATTTGCTGCTTTTCCTGCCTCTTTTTAGTCCTCTTTTCACAATGGGTGCAAAAACCTGGCAGAATTGAATCTTTGCCAATCATCCGCCCGTCAGTTCAATCCATTTGCTTTGCAATCCATTCTGGAAAAGCCTGGCTTTGGGATGCCCGGCTTTTCCCTTTACAGCGTCATAACAGCGGTGCTATAGATAAATAAAAGCACTTCTCCAATGCTATGGGGCTGCCTTGGACGCTGTAACAACCCACAACAGCACAGACTTTGATGCGCTGGCCTCCCTGGTGGCCTGCGGGCTGCTTCACCCCCAGGCAAAGCTTGTCCTTCCCACCCGCGTAAATCCCAATGTGAAGGCCTTTTTATCCATTCACAAGGATCTTTTCGCCTTTGCCTCTGCCAAAGAGGTCACAGGCGCCACGGTGGAAAACCTCTTTGTGGTGGATACCAACCAGTGGAAACGCATAGATAAGTTAAGCTCCTTGAAGGGCAAGGTGGGCAGAGTTCATGTGTGGGATCACCACGGCGCCGAGACTGATATGGCCCCGGCCTTTGAGTGCGAGGCTTCTGTTGGGGCCTGCACCACACTGCTTGTGGAGCAGTTGAAGGAAAAAGGCGCAGTCATTACTCCCATGCAGGCCACGCTTTTTCTGGCAGGCATTTATGAGGATACGGGAAATCTCACCTTCCCTTCCACCACCTCACGAGACGCTTACGCTGTTGCTTACCTGCTTGAACATAATGGCGAGCTTGATGTTCTGGAGAACTTTCTGCGCCCGGCTTATGGGCCAAAGCAAAAAGACCTCCTAAACGAGATGATTGGCAAGGCCCAGCGCATAAAGGTCAATGGCCATGCCATCGCCATCTGCCAGTTGGAGCTTGCGGGCCATGCCTTCGGCCTTTCCCTTGTGGTGCACATGGCCAGAGACATATTAAATGTGGATGCGGCCTTTGCCATATTCACCGAGCCGGAGCAGAAACGCAGCATTGTCATTGGCCGCTCCGGTGTGGACAGCATTGATGTGGGCGCCATGATGCGGGTCATGGGCGGCGGCGGCCATCCATCGGCAGGCTCTGCCATGTTAAAGGATGTGGACAACCCTGCCGGTGTTCAGGAATGGGTTTTAGAGCTTTTGAAGGACAACCGCCGCAGCGTGGTTCAAATCGGCGATCTCATGAGTTTTCCTGTGGAGAGCTTTGCCCCGGAAACCACTATGGAGGAGGCGGCCCAAAAACTCAAAGACCGGGGCTTTTCCGGTATGCCCGTTGTTGATGACGGTGTTCTTGTGGGAATTTTGTCCATCCGCGATGTGGAAAAAGCCAAGAGCGGCTCCCAGAAAAAGCAGCCTGTAAAGGCTTTCATGGCCCGCAACATTTTCACCGCCCCGCCGGACATGAGCGTGCCCCGCGCTGCCCGGCTCATGGTAAAGTACGATATAGGGCGGATTCCCGTTGTAGAAAACGGCAAGCTCATTGGCATATTCACCCGGTCTGACGCAATGCTTTATTATTACGATCTGCTTCCCGAATAAAAATCCTCTTCCGCGCTGTGCGCCCCTTGGGGCGTATTCCTGCAAAGCCTTTAGTTTTTAAGGAGCTGATACTGTGAAACTGGTAAAAGACATAATGACAACAAAGGTCATAACCCTTGCCCCTGATACGGAAGTTACCCAGGCAGCCAAAATACTGCTGGAAAACCATATAAACGGCGCTCCAGTGGTGGATGAAGGCGGCAAAATCCTTGGTATCCTCTGCCAGAGCGATCTCATAACCGCCCAAAAACGCTTTCCCCTGCCAAGCATTTTCACTTTGCTGGACGGGCTTATTCCGCTTCGCAGCCAGTCGGATTTGGAAAAGGAGCTTTCCAAGATGGCTGCTGTAACAGTGGAAAAGGCCATGACCACAAAGGTTGTCACCGTAAGCCCAAACGCCACTGTTGAGGATGCGGCAACGCTCATGGTGGAAAAAAAGTTCCACACACTGCCTGTGGTGGACGGCAAAAAACTTGTGGGCATTCTGGGCAAGGAGGACATTTTAAAGGTGGTCGCCGGGTAGGGCCTTTTTAAATCAGCAAAGCCGCGGCTGTCCGGGCTTAACGCCAATTCATGCGCAGGATTTTTTTGGCTTTAAAAAAATAGCTTGACAAAGCCAGGCCCTTTTCCTTATTTGAGGATAAAGCTGTTCATATAAACTTTTTGGAGCATTTTCCCATGTTGGCAATCCATAACTTAAAGAGCGTGTCTGTGGCTTGGCTCTGGTGGTGGCCCATGGGGAGGTGCCCTTTCGGTTTGCTGCTGCGCTGATAATATCCACATAACAGGCGAGCAAAGGATCGCGGGTCACCTAACAAGGCCTGCGGTCCTTTTTTATTTTTTAAGGGCTGTGGGCGAAAACAAACGCCCCGGCCCTTTGTTTTTGCCACAAGGGGAGCTTTTTAAAGCTCCAGGGAGATTTTCCCATGCTTCTGGTCATGCACAAGGATGCAACAAAAGAGCAGATTGATGCGGTGACGGCAGCCGTGGAAAAGCTTGGCTGCACCCCAAGGCCCATTCCCGGCGGAATGCGCGTTGCCATTGGAATCCTCTACAACAAGGGGCCGGTGGACAGGGGGCATTTTCTTTCGCTTCCAGGCGTGCAGGAGGCAATACCAGTAACCCGGCCCTACAAGCTTGTAAGCCGCGAGGTTAAGGCCGAAGATACGGTTGTGGATGTGGGCGGCGTGCCTGTAGGCAACGGCCATTTCACCCTTATTGCAGGCCCCTGCGCCGTGGAAAGCCTGGACCAGGCCATGACCATAGCCCAAAAGGTAAAGGATGCAGGGGCCTCAATTTTTCGTGGCGGGGCATTCAAGCCGCGCACTTCGCCTTACGCCTTCCAGGGCATGGGCGAGGAGGGGCTTAAAATTCTTGCCAAAGTGAGGGAAAAAACCGGGCTTCGCATTGTGACCGAGGCAATGGATTCTGCTGAATTTGACATGGTGGAGCATTATGCGGACATGATTCAGATAGGCGCGCGCAACATGCAGAACTTCTCCCTTCTGCGCCGGGCGGGGCACTCTCAAAAACCCGTTATGCTAAAAAGGGGGATGTCATCCACCATAGAGGAATGGCTCATGGCTGCCGAATACATAATGGAGGCCGGAAACCCCCAGGTGGTGCTGTGCGAAAGGGGCTTGAGAACCTTTGCGGTGCATAGCCGCAACACTCTGGATCTCTCTGCTGTGCCTGTGGTTAAAAAGGAAAGCCATCTGCCCATTATCGCCGATCCTTCCCATGCAGCCGGACACAGGGAGCAGGTGGGTCCTCTATCCCTGGCCGCGGCAGCGGTGGGAGTTCACGGCCTTATGATCGAGGTGCACCATGCCCCGCACGAGGCCCTTTCTGACGGGGGCCAGAGCCTTTACCCGGAGCAGTTTGCAGCCCTGGCAAGCGATATCAAGCGCATTGTGGAGGTTGTGAACCCCGGCTGCCCGGAGGTTGCTGGATCATGATACTTTCCTCTTATCCTTCTCAAGACGAATTTTTGGAAATGGCCCAAAAGGGCAACTGCATACCCGTGTGCCTGGAAGTTCTGGCAGACACTATCACGCCGGTTAGCGTTCTTCTTCTGCACGCCCAAAAGGGAAAGCCCCTTTTTCTGTTAGAGAGCGTTGAAGGCGGCGAGCGCTGGGGCCGTTACAGTTTTATGGGCGGCTCGGCCCGTTGCCAGGTAAGGATTTTTGCAGATGAGGTTTGTGTGGAAGAGGGCGGACAAACCCGGAAAATCCCTCACAATGGAAAGCCGCTTGAAATTCTGCGCCAGGTGATGAGCCGTTACAGGCCTGTCTCCCTGCCCCAACTTCCCCGCTTCTGGGGCGGCATGGTGGGCTATCTCACTTATGAAATGGTTTCGTTTTTCGAGCGCATTGCCCATAAGCTGCCGCCAGATAAGCCCCTGGCCCATTTTATTGTAACTGATGAGCTTTACATCTTTGACACCGTGCGCCACACCCTTACCCTGCTGGCCCATGTTTTTCTGGAAAACGGCATTGACCCCAAACAGGCTTATGCAGATGCCCAAAACCGGCTGAAAAAAATGCTGAAAACCCTTTCCGGGCCTGTGCCTGTGGAAGATGCCTCCAGACAAAGCCCTGGCCGCCTTGTCCCCAAAAACGATGCAGCCATCTACAAGAAGAATGTCTGCCGCATAAAGGAGTACATAAAGGCAGGGGATGTCATTCAGACAGTCATCTCCCAGGATTTTGTGTGCG
>JASEHB010000265.1 GCA_030018745.1 Desulfatibacillaceae bacterium
TCGAAAATCGCAATAGACCATCATCACGCATTCTTCCATGCCCAGGTTTTTGGAGGGGTTCCGATCGTACTTTATGCAGGGGATAAGCCTTGCCTCCACAAAGCGGTCCAGCTTTGCGGCAAGCCCGTCAAGGCGCTCTCGCGGGGCAAGCACAAGCCATTTGCCCCAGTATTCCATCACCTGGGCGTTTGTCATCTCCCTGCCGTTGTAAACCGTGTATTTTTCGCCGGAATAGATGTTGGGATGAAATATGAAAATGAAATGACTGTT
The DNA here is from genome assembly GCA_030018745.1 of Desulfatibacillaceae bacterium. Taxonomy (GTDB): domain Bacteria; phylum Desulfobacterota; class Desulfobacteria; order Desulfobacterales; family Desulfatibacillaceae; genus JAGVAW01. The sequence continues at coordinate 271 of JASEHB010000265.1, forward strand.
GGGATCATCAACTATCATGGAAGCTCTCCGAAGCTCATCGGCTCAAAAAACCTGTAAACCCGAATAATTCATGAAAAATTTCGCCGTTGAAGAATATATAAAATGCTTTCAGATAGATAAGTACACTTTGAGGCCTTGCTGAAAAATACAGTCTGCTTTTTAAAGCAAAACATTGTTTAAACAGCAAGATTTTTCACCCTGCGGGCGCGCCCTATTTGCACACTGGCTGCGTTATCGGGGTTTGGCATACAAATAGTATGCCTTCACCCCTCTAGCCTTGCCAGTGCACAAATATTGGCGCGTGAATTATCCGGGTAAAGAGGCTCATCCGCCGGCTGCCAGGGGTATTATGCCCACCTCGTCCCCGTCTGCAAGGGGGGTTGCCAGCCACCTGCCCCTTGCCGCGTTGTCGCCGTTGATAAAAATAAGAAGGCTGCTGATGTTGCCATGCGCATCGTAAAGCTTTGAAGCAAAGACCGGGTAACGGGCGGCCAGGTCCTCAAGGCATTTGCCTAAAGTATCCGGCTCGCAGATAACCTCGTCTGCGCCGTCAAACCAGTCTTTCAACGAGCCGGGAATGATTACCGTAACAGCCATGAAAATTTTTCCTTTGTTTGGGCGCAAAAGCTAATTTGCTGCCTTTGCAGGCGTTCTTAAAAGAAATAAATGCAGTTAAAGCCAATTTCTTTTCTGCATGGACTCATAACTTGATTTAAAGGCCATGCTAAACCATTTTGGCTTTGTGCTCAAGGTATGTAAAACAGGCTGGCAGAGCAGGCCATCCTCGGTTTTGCATACCAGATTTGGCCCGGCTTGGCAGACAACACCAAAATTACCGGCTGTTTTTCTGCCTGTAACAGCGGGTGTCCGGGTCAAAGGCTGCCTCGTTTTCATGGACAAAGCGCTGCCCCTCCCAGTCGCCAATGGCAAGCACCGCTGTTTCCCCCAAAGAAAAGGGCCTTTTGCAGGCAGGGCATTTGCCTGTGTCCGGCGAGTTCATAAAGGACAGATCAACAATAACCTTTTTGGGGGTGCTCATGGCAATTCTCCTAAATACAAAGGGTTGCAGGCATTTTTAAGGCTGCAAAGCCCCGGCGCAAAAAAACAGCGCACCGGGCTGGCCAGCCGCCTAACCGTCTTTCCAGGAAGAGTGGAGCTTTGATAAAATAAGGCCGAAAAAACTTTTTCGGGACTGGGCCAAGAAAATCCAGCCAAGATGGGCAAGACATTCGCTGCAAACAGCAACCTGCCAGGAATAGCCGGAAAACCATGTGAAATCGTTGCATACAGGCCCTTGTGCAACACAGCCCCGCGCCTGCCGGAAACAGCCTATTTCATACACATGGCCAGCCGGATTGGCAAATGTGTGGACATGGGAGCCTTTTTTTTGGATGCGATCATGCTTGAAGGCAACAAGGTTAAGGCAATGAGCGCAGAAAATGCCATCCTGCCTGAAAGCTTCAATGAACCTGCGGAGGGAACGGCTTCTTGGACCAGAATTATCGCCTCCTGGCCTTTGGCTGTCTCTTGCTTTCAGGGGAGAAATCATCATGGTCCCAAATACGCTTTTTGCCTTTGCTTGTCAAAGCGCCCCGGGTCTTTTGCCGCAGCAAAAAAGCTGCCGAATTCCACATGGGCAGCGGGCCAATAACACTCAATAGTTGCCAAAGACGAAGCGTAATTCATAACCCGGCCAGGGGCGGATGTGTCAGGTGAATGCTGTCGCTGTGCACACAAAGGACGGCGGCATTTTTAGCCTGACCCGTTTTGCCCGGCTTTATCATCAGATTTAATTCTCTTTTTTTGACAAGAAGCACAATATTCCTTGCCAGGTTTGAAGCGTAATACTGTGCGCCCCAACCAAAGATTTATAAGCATAAATATAATTGAATCAATATCAGGAAAAAAAGCAATGGCTGAAATACCAAATAAAATTCCAAAAATAATCAATGAATCGCCGCAATACTTAATACGCCTTATTTCTTTTTCCGTAATGGTAAGGCCACACTGTTTACATTTAAAATCGGCCATAAATAACCTCAAGCTAATTTAATTTGTCGTTTTGCTGCTTGAGCCTTTAGCTATCATTTCTGATATTATAATTGTAATAACCGGCAACCAAACAATTATAGACCAAAGCGACTTTATATAAATAATTGTCAAAGCATACCCAAGTATTAATAGAAATGGATATAATATTAGATTTTTCATAACATAAGTTAGATTTCTTGATTTGTTATTTGTAAAATAATTATAAACCAATTCTGATATTATTGTCATGATAAACCAGAAATATACCATGTTGATACCGCTCAACATGGTATCAACAATTATATTTCCTTTATAAAGCTCCCTGACAGAAAAAGAACCTATAAGCAGCGAAACCAAAATTATCATAAAAATTAAGGTAGTTTTATCAACAACCCTATCCCCAGGATTTCCGCTATGATTGGCATTTCTTTGTTGCCGCTCATCATCATTTTTAATGTGTTTTGTCATAAATATACTCCCCCAGAGTTTTTCCCAGAGATTTTGTTATGATATTGTTTATTAACAGGCCCGTTGCCGTTCCTGCGCCAGCGGCGGCAAAGCCTGCAATAGCCCATGGAGCACTTGCCGCCGCTCTTGCAAGGGCAGCAGCCTGAATAGTACCCCATACTTGTAAACCGAATGCGCCTGCATCCACAGCACTATCCACCATAGTGTTTCCTGTTTTTGGAATAGTATCGGTGCCGGTAATGCCCAATAAGCCCCCGATTGCTGAATCGGCGAACTGGCCTGCAATCACGGATTCCTGTGCAGTAGCACTCGTCAACCTTAATGCCCGCATTCCTTTGCCAAACAACAAACCAACAAACAGCCCTGTAGCATCCACCCCATTCACCGGATCATTTCCCACATACCCGAAAAGATCCACATCTCCGGCGGCAAAGCCGATGGGGTCCTTGGCTGTCCAGCGGCCGATTTGGCAATCATAGTCCCGAAAGCCAAAGCGGACAAGGCCCGTGTGCCTGTCCAACAGGCCGCCTGCAAAGCCTATGGGCAGAAAAAAGTCGGGAGCCGAATCTTTGATGATGTTGCCAAAGGCGTCGTACTCCAGCACCTTAACCGCCTTGCCCGATGAGTCTGTAACCTGCCGCAGGGAGCCAACCTGATCGTAAGAAAGGTAGAATACCTGCCCTCCCTGCTCCATGGCCACGGGTGTGCGCGCATCTGCATAGACAAAGCGGCAAAGCAGGTTGTCCCAGCCATCGCACAGGGCCAGAAGCCTTGTTTGGCCCTGCCACAGGTATTTTTCCACAATGTTGCCGTTTACCTTCTTTGCTATCCGCCGCCCAAAGGGATCGTTTACATACTCTACCACAGTCTCGCCGGGAATGTCCACCCTTAACAGCCCGCCGCAGGAGGCCGGAAGCCTTTGGAAATGGAAGGGAATTGCAAAGGTTTTGTTGGGATAGGGGATGACAGACAGCGGTTTTATGGGGCTGCGCAAATCCCAGGAAAAGGTCAAGGGGTTCCAGAATCCTCTTGGCCGGAATTTTCTAGCCCAACTTACGGACTTTGGTCTTAAACTCCTGATTGAATATCCCCATAATTACTTTAATTTATTTTCTCTTTGTCTGGATCATAACCACAATTTGGGCATACGGAAATAAGGAATGGATTACCCCTATACTGTCTATTGTCATTAAACCAATGCCAAAAAAATTTATTACCACAATTTGGACATTTAATAAGTGATAAAATAATAAAAACTACACAAGCAATAAGCAATGCGAAGATAAACAAAGCAAGCTTTAAATCAAGGAAAGGGATGTTTTGAAATACATTTTTTGTAATTTTATCCAATAAAATAAATAATTTAGCATAAAAGAATAATAATGAGTAAGCAAAAATCACTATAATAGCCAATGAATATGCAACCAAATAGTGTTTCTTAAATCCGAGTTTATTTATTATGTTCATATCACTTATTCACTCACAGGCCTAACTCATTTGGAATACCAGAACCAAAACCTAATTTTTCAAGCTGTTCCGGAGATATTCCTAAAAAGTCATCTCCATCATCAACTATCGTATCCAAATATGCGCCTATATTTGTACCGCCTTCGATCCCAGTATAAAATGAGCCGCCAACCAACGCGGCCTTAATCAATGCTGTTGCCAAAAAGTTACTTACAGTTCCAAATACCCCAAGCGTTGCAATATTTCCTCGCTGTTTGATTGTTTTGGTTCAGCGTGATTTGGACAAATCCGATTCACATTTAAGATACTCTT
>JASEHB010000266.1 GCA_030018745.1 Desulfatibacillaceae bacterium
GCAAAATTCTGCAAGGTAAGCCGTGTTGCTGTTTGCGGCGGAGTTGCGGCAAACCAGGGCCTGCGCGCCGCCTTTTCCCAAAGGGCAAAAGAAAAGGGATTACGCTTTTATCTGCCGGAAAAATCCCTGTGCGGAGACAATGCCGCCATGATTGCAGCAGCAGGCTGTCACTTGCTTGCAGCGGGCCGGACAAGCGCCCTGGATGCAGATGTTTTTTCCCGGAACAGCCAGGATTTTTAAGCAGGGCATAACTTACCCCCCCTGGCAGAGGATTTTTTCATGCGGGATGATCTTGACCTGGAAGCCTTCAGGCAAAAACTGACAAAGCGCAAAGAGCAGCTTGAAAAGGCGCGCAGGCCCATTGAGACGGTTACCCTGGATCAGTCGCGCATAGGCAGGCTTACCCGCATGGATGCCATGCAGCAGCAGGCCATGTCCCGTGCAGCGGCCCGCCTTGCCCAGATGGAGGAAGGCCGCATCAGCCTGGCTCTTGAACGGCTGGCGGAGGGCGATTACGGCTATTGCGTGCAATGCGAGGAACAGATCCCCAAAAAACGCCTTGAGGCAGACCCAAGCGCCTTAACCTGCATCCGCTGCGCCAGAAGCCTGGAAGGATGAACCGGCAAGCCCCTCAAAAGCATTTTCCTCAATTGCTAAACTTTCCTTTTGGCAGATGCGTTTTTTATCGGGCAAAAAAGCCCGGAAAATTTCTTTGGGCCTTCCAACAACCTTATTGGCCCGGCTTTCTATCCCAACCCGCCGCTGCGTGAACATACTCCGCTCCTTGTGGTACGGGCTTTTTAGTGTTGTCGCGGGTCAGGCATCATGCCATTTCCCCTTGACCCAGTCGTCATATGGGATGGCTCCCCCTTGAAATAGTTCCTTGTATCTCAACGCAGCCATCCTTTCCTGGGGCCGCCCCTATGCTAACGGAAGCATATAATCCGCCAGCCTTGTCGAAGTCTTTCGCAAACTGTCCGAAAGCAGGCAGGCCAGGCCCTTCAACAGCTTGACCCCGATTCTGGGCTGGGTTTCAATTATCCTGTCAAATGCGCTCTGGGATAGGAGCAGCAGGACAGAATCGCTGTTGGCAACAACCGTTGCACTTCTCACCTGGTTTTCAATAACAGCCATTTCGCCTATGGAGCGGCCCTTGCCAAGGGTTCGCAGGACCACGCTTTGGTCATGGCCGGCCCGCTTCATCACATTGAGTTCGCCCTCCACCACAAAGCACACGAATGTGCCAGGATCAAACTCGTTGAACAGAATCTCTCCCTTGGCAAGGTGCTTGTAGTTCATGTGCCGGGCCACCAGGGCAAGCTCGGCCATATCCAGGCGCTCGAAAATGGGGATTGCTGAAAGCACCTTGACTATGCTCTGGGAAAGTGACTGGCCCTCTGTTGAAAACGGCTGCTCCATTTGGCTATGCCTTGTTTTGGGAAAGTGTTGCGGCAAGAAAGCGAAGGGCCGCAAAATAGCCGTGCTTGCCAAGGCCCGCCACAACGCCTGCCGCAATGCCCGAAACATAGGAGATGCTGCGAAAATCCTCGCGCCTGTGGATGTTGGAAAGGTGCACCTCCACAACCGGGCCGCCGAAAAATGCCAGGGCGTCCCTTATGGCAACGCTTGTGTGGGTGTAGGCTGCCGGGTTGATGACAATGCCGGCAAATGCGCCGTGGGCCTGCTGGATTTTATCCACCAGAGCGCCCTGGCTGTTGGACTGGAAAAACTCCACCCCAAGTCCAAGCTCAACAGCCAGAGCGCGGATTTGGCTGTTGATGGCCTCAAGGGTGTCAGAGCCGTAAAGGTGCGGCTCGCGCGTGCCAAGCATATTAAGGTTTGGCCCGTTCATGACAAGGATTTTGGGCTTTTTTGCTTTTGGCATGGCGATTTCCTTAAAATTGCGGGCTGTTTAACCAGCCAGTTTTTTTAGGTTTTCGATGGTGGCCTTGTAGTTCTTGCTTTTGAAAACCGCAGACCCGGCCACAAACACATCTGCCCCGGCCCTGCTGATTCCTGCTATTGTGTCTGAATTCACGCCTCCGTCCACCTCAATCAGGGCGTTTGCATTGCTGTGGCGGATAAGCTCAACCAGTTGGGTTATCTTTGGGAGGGTGTTTTCAATGAAGCTCTGCCCTCCAAAACCAGGGTTCACGCTCATGAGCATCACCACATCGCAGTATTCCAATATCCAGTCCAGGCAGCTTAACGGCGTGGACGGGTTAAGGGTGACGCCTGCCTTTATATTGTGCTCGCGGATGGCGCACAGGGTTCGGTTAAGGTGAATGCAGGCCTCCGGATGCACGGTGATAATGTCTGCCCCGGCTTTGACAAAGTCGTCAATGTAGCGCTCCGGGCGCTCTATCATAAGGTGAACATCCAAAGGCAGCTTTGTAACCTTTTTGGCCGCCTCCACAACAAGGGGGCCTATGGTTATGTTTGGCACAAAGCACCCGTCCATCACATCAATATGAATCCAGTCCGCACCGGCCTGCTCCACAGCCCGGATTTCATCTCCAAGCCGGGAAAAATCCGCAGAAAGAATTGATGGGGCAATAAGCTTCAAGGAAAGTCTCCTTTTTATAAAGATGGCCTTAAATTTTATTCAGAAAAACTGCTTCAACAGGCCCCTTATGCAGGCAGGCACGGCAATGGTCAAGGCCTGCCGTTAAGCGGCCTGGGCCTTGAAAAACCGCTTTTCGGCAAAGACCGCTAAAGCCTGCACAGGGCATAACCAATTTTATGCCACACAACCAATTGTTATTACAAGGGGTAATATTGTTTGTGAAGAGGCGGTTTGGTTGTTTATGCGTTTTTTTGTGTTTCGTGGTTTTAAATTGCTGTTTTTTTGCTCTGACCGCCATTGGCGAACAGTTTTTTAAAACCACGCCCAGGCAGAAAGGGCTTGACCGGAAAGCAGCAGGGTTTGTTATCGCCGCAGCGGAAAACAGCCCTTTTGTTGGGCTACGCTTTCGATAGCCCAACCTACGAATCGCCTTTCCCCCAACCACAAACGCAAAGGGCGGTTCCAGGGAAAGGAGAGCAAGGCGCGCAAGCGAGAAAGGAGGGAGCGTACTGTTGGGTACATGACCGACTTTCGAGCGAAGTGCAACGCAGCTATCGTTTCCCTGGGGCCGCCCTTTATCGTTTTCCTGGGGCCGCCCCTAGCACAATTTAGCGGCTTCCGGCGCAAAATAAGTCAATATAATATCCGCCCCTGCCCTTTTTATGGAAATTAAGCTTTCCATCATGGCTTTTTCCAGGTCCAGCCAGCCCTTCTGGGCTGCTGCCTGAATCATGGCGTATTCGCCGGATACCTGGTAGGCGGCAATGGGCAGATCCGTTTCCTGGGCAAGGCGGCAGATGACATCCAGATAGGGCATGGCAGGTTTTACCATGAGGATGTCCGCGCCTTCTTCCGCATCCATTGTGGCTTCCCGCAGGGCCTCCCTGGCATTGGCCGGGTCCATCTGGTAGGTTTTGCGGTCCCCGGACTTGGGCGAGGAGTTGGCGGCAGCCCTGAAAGGCCCGTAAAAGCTGGAGCAATATTTGGCTGCGTAGCTCATTATGGGCAGATGGGAAAAGCCTTCCTCATCAAGGGATTCGCGGATATGGGTAACGCGGCCGTCCATCATGTCGGAAGGAGCAACCATGTCTGCGCCTGCCTTTGCGTGGGAGATGGCTGTGCGGGCCAATAGATCCAGGGTGGAATCATTGTCCACCACGCCCTTTTCAACCATGCCGCAATGGCCGGAACTTGTGTACTGGCAAAGGCAGACATCGGTTATGACCACAAGGGAATCAACCTTTTCCTTGATGGCAGCCACTGCCTTCTGGACAATTCCGTCCTTGGCATAGGCGCTTGTTCCCAAAGAATCCTTTTTTTCGGGAAGCCCAAAGAGGATTACCGCCGGAATGCCCAGATCCTTTGCGGCCCTGGCCTCTTTAACAAGGTTGTCAACAGAGAGGTGGTACTGGCCCGTCAAAGACTCGATGGGGTTTTTGACGCCCTTTCCCGGCACTGCAAAGAGCGGATAAACCAGATCATCCGGGCAAAGCCGGTTTTCCCGTATCATGCGCCTCAATGGCTCGCTGGCCCGCATCCGCCGCGGCCTGTAATCTGGAAAAAGCATGGCATCTCTCCTTTGTGCTTGCAGTAAAAAATTCTGGCCGGAATATCCGGATACACCTCAATATATTGCCAATGCATTGCATAGCAGATTTTGGCTTTTTTGGTAATCTGCTTTCTTTTGGCAGGCCAATGGCTTTTTTTGCGCCCCTTGAGGCCGCAGGGCTTGCCGGAGGGTTTTTGGGTATTATTCTTAAATGAAAATGAGGCACTTTTTCAATTCAGGAGGGTAGATTGTGGAAAATTCCAAAATAGGCCCCACCAAAAGGGTGCAGGGGACGGTTTGGGCAGGCGGCTGTCAGGGGCTTTATGATCTTGCGCCCGAAGGAAGACACTTTGATTTCATATTCGGCATAGGCAGCCGCGGATTTACGACTCTGGAATACCTGCTTTTTGA
>JASEHB010000267.1 GCA_030018745.1 Desulfatibacillaceae bacterium
CCCCAAAGTTCACCTTTGAACTTGGGGCTTTGCCAAGGGTCTTTTTGGCGGCCTCCACCTGCTCGTGTATCTGGGAAAAGGCAGCGTGGTCTGCTGTGAGGTTGTAGCGGGAAGGGTCTAAACCTGTCTGCTTGTAGAACTGGTAGGCAACCAAATCCACCATGCGGTCGTTGAAATCCTTGCCTCCCAGCATGGGGTCGCCGCCTGTGCCTATCACCTTTATGGACTTGGGCCGGATGTCTATCATTGTTATATCAAAGGTGCCGCCCCCAAGGTCGTAAACCAGTATCTTCTTTGGCTCGTTTAGCTGGCCTGCGCCGTAGGCAATTGCTGCTGCTGTTGGCTCGTTTACAATCTGGCGGACTTTAAGCCCCGCTATTTCCCCTGCAATGCGCACGCTTGCCCGCTCATTCACGCCAAAGTAGGCAGGGCAGGTTATGACAACATTTTCCACCTTTGCCCCCAGGCGGGCTTGGGCATCCTGGGCCAGCTTGCGCAGGATGAAGCTGGAAAGCTCCTCCACGCTGAAGCGGTCTCCCTGGTTTTCGAAGCGGTATCCCGGCTGGTTTATGGAGCGCTTTACATAGCGCACAGTATTTTCGGGATGGAGCTTTTCCGCTTCCAGGGCGCTCAACCCGACAAGTATATTGGAGCCGTCAATGTATATGACCGAAGGGGTTGTGTTGTGGCCCTCTGCATTGGGAACGATTTTGGGTATGCCGTATTCGTTAACATAGGCAATGGACGAAAAGGTTGTACCCAGGTCTATTCCAAAAATTCTGTTTTCCTCGTAACGGCTCATGCTTTACTCAATTCATAAATAATCCGGGCTAACTGCACCGGGTATAGCCGCAGGCATGGCACACAAGGCATCCGCCTTCGTGGACAAGCATCTGGCTGCAGTCTGGACAGACGCCTGCCGCGCCTTTCTGAACGGTTTCCGGTGTTTTGGCCCGGCGCTGGAGAACCTGGGCGATTGCATCCGGGCAGGACAGCACCTGTCTTGAATCCTGCCAGGCAGGGGATGGGCAACGGATGCCCACAAGCTGCTTGACAATGGCTTCGGGTTTTACCCCGGAGCGCAGGGCAAGGCTTATGAGCCTTCCCGTGGCTTCGGTCTGGGATGAAGCGCAGCCCCCGGTCTTGCCCATCTGGGCAAAAACCTCTGCAATTCCTGCATCATCCGAGTTTATTGTCACATAAAGATTGCCGCAGCCCGTGCGGATTCGCTCTGTTATCCCTGTTGTGGCAATGGGCCTGGGCCGCGGCGAGATTTTTCCTGTTGACTCATCCTTGAGTCCGCTGCACAGCACCTGCTGTTCCCGGCTGCCGTCCCGATAAATGGTAACCCCCTTGCAGGCGCTTTTGTTGGCAAGAAGAAAAACCTCCTTCACCTGTTGCTGGGTTGCATTGGCCGGAAAATTGACAGTCTTTGAAACAGCGTTGTCAGTATGCCTTTGAAAGGCTGCCTGGATTTTCATGTGCCATTGGGGGCTTATGTCATGGGCTGTGCGGAAAAGCTTTCTCACCTGGGCGGGGATGTTATCCATGTTGGCAAGTGAGCCTGTTTTTGCAAGCTCCTGAACAAGCTCCGGCGAGAAAAAGCCCATTTCGACAGCCATTTTTTCAAATTGCGGATGCATTTCAACGAGGGTCTGCCCGTCAAGAACCCTGCGGGTAAAAGCCACGGCAAAGAGAGGCTCAATGCCAGAACTTGCCCCTGCAATTATGGATATGCTTCCTGTGGGCGCTATGGTGGTTGTTGTGGCATTGCGCATGAAGGGTGTTTTTTTGCTGTCCCAGGCCGAGCCTTCATAGGCAGGAAAATTGCCCCGTTTTTTTGCCAGGGCTGCCGAGGCCTTTTTGGACTCTTTGTCAATGAGGCCCATAACCTGCCGGGCCTGGCTTTCGGCCTGGGGGCAGTCGTATGGAATGCCAAGAGCAATGAGCATATCCGCAAAACCCATGACCCCAAGGCCGATTTTGCGGGTTTTTTTTGTCATCTGCTCTATCTGGGGCAAGGGATAGCGGTTTATTTCAATCACATTGTCCAGAAAATGCACGGCTGTATGCACCGTTTCTTTGAGCAGGGAGGCGTCAAGCTTGCCGTCCTTTACCATTGCCGCAAGGTTTATGGAACCAAGGTTGCATGATTCGTAAGGAAGAAGGGGCTGCTCGCCGCATGGGTTTGTGGCCTCCATTTCTCCAAGATGCTTCACCTGGTTGCAGGCGTTTATGCGGTCAAGAAAGATTATTCCTGGCTCGCCTGTGGCCCAGGCGGCCTGCACAATCTGATCAAAAATTTTTGTTGCAGGCACGCGGCTTGTAACTGAACCGTTGCGGGGATTCACAAGTTCGTAATCAGTTCCGTTTTGCACGGCCTCCATGAACTTTTCTGTAAGGCCCACGCTTATGTTGAAATTGTTAAGGGTATCCGTGTTTGATTTGCAGTCAATGAATTCTTCTATATCGGGGTGATCCACCCGCAGAAGGCCCATGTTGGCCCCGCGCCGTGTGCCGCCCTGCTTGACGGTCTCTGTTGCAATGTCAAACACCTTCATAAAGGAAATAGGGCCAGACGAAATCCCTGCTGTGGAGAGGACCACATCGCTTTGGGGGCGCAGCCTGGAAAAGGAAAAGCCTGTTCCCCCTCCGCTTTTGTGAATCATGGCCGTGTATTTCAATGAATCAAATATGCTTTCAATGGAGTCCTCCACAGGAAGGACAAAGCAGGCGGAAAGCTGGCCAAGACGGCGGCCTGCATTCATAAGAGTGGGGGAGTTGGGCAGAAAAAGCCCGTTGAGAAGGGTTTTTGCAAAGTCCTGCCGGGTTTTATCAAGGTCTGTTGCAGGATCAAAAAGCTTATCTGCCTGGGCAACCGTATTGATTACCCGGTCAAAAAGCTCCTGGGGGCCTTCCAGGGGTTTGCCGTTCTCGTCCTTTTTAAGGTACCTGTGCTCCAGCACCTTTTTGGCATTATCTGTAAGAAAGTCGGGCATTGTGAGCCTGGCAAAGCCTTTATTAAGTTTTACAGACTGTCTTTTTGAACCGGTCTGCAATCAGAATCTCTGTTACAGTTTGGGCGCATTTTCCAAAACAAAATCGCAGAAGGCCGCGCACACGGGCGAAAGGGTGCGCTGCTTTCTTGTGATAAGATAAAAAGCCCTGTCCAAAGAAAGGCCTGGCACATCAACTGCAACAAGGGTTTTTGATTCAAGTTCCTCGGCAACCGCCCTTGTGGAAAGAATCGAAACGCCAAGCCTTGCCTTTACAGCCTGGCGGACAGCTTCGGTGCTTCCCATGTGGGCCGCCACAGTCAAATCCGCCACGCCAAAGCCAGCGCGGGCCAGGCTGGTTTCTAACGATTTGCGGGTTCCTGACCCCTCTTCCCGAAGCACAAAAGGCTCTTTTGCCATAAGCTCAAAGGATACGGAGGCCATTTTTGCAAATGGGTGCCCTGCCCAGACAATGAGCCGCATGGCATCATCGGCAATTTTCTGCTCGGCAAGGCGCTTGTCATTGGCCGGTGCGCCCACAACGGCTGCCTCTACCTCGCCTTCAAGGGTTTTTTGCATCATGGCTTTTGAATCACCCACGGAAAGGGTGAGACTCACGGCCGGATAGGACTCGCGGAAACGGCCTATTATAAGGGGCAACAGGTAACTCCCCGGAATGGTGCTTCCGCCTATGTTCAACTTCCCGCTGGGCTTGCCGGTGAAGGCCGCCAGAGCTGCCTGCGCCTCATCCCGCAGGGCCAGAAGCTTCTTGGCAAAGCGGTAGAGAATTTCCCCGCCTCTTGTGGGAACCGCCTTGCGGCCCATGCGGTCAAGAAGCTGGCATCCGAAATGCTCCTCAAGGTCCTTTATGTGGCTGCTCACTGTGGGCTGTGAAAGGTGGACGGACTGGGCTGCCTTTGAAAAACTGCCCTTTTCCACAACATTTACAAAAATGGTGAGTTGCCACAAATCCATGTGCTGTCCGCTCCTTAAAGTTACCCCAGCTTGCAAAGGAACTTTTCTTCAAGTTTTGTTTTAACGCAGTCGGGTACCATGCCGCTTATGTCGCCGCCAAAGCGGGCCGCTTCCTTTATGATGGATGAGCTTGTGAATATCCAGCGCAGCCCGGTCATGAGAAAAACCGACTGGACTTCTCTTCTGAGCCGCCGGTTCATGAGCGCCATCTGAAATTCGTACTCAAAATCCGAAACCGCCCGCAGGCCCCGCAAAATGGCATGGGCCTTTTTTTGCTGGGCATAATCCACAAGCAGGCCGGAAAAGGTGTCCACTTCCACATTCTTGAAATTTTCCATGGACTTGTGGAGCATCTCCAGGCGCTCTTCCAGGGAAAAAAGGGCCTGCTTGTTGGGGTTTATGAGTATGGTGACGATTACCTTGTCGAAAATGGCAAGGCCCCGCTCAATGATATCCAGATGTCCGTTTGTAACCGGGTCAAAGGATCCCGGATAAATGGCTACATGCTCCATGAATTGTTTTCCTTAAAAAATCCGCC
>JASEHB010000268.1 GCA_030018745.1 Desulfatibacillaceae bacterium
CTCCAGAAACAAGAACGACCCTGCCCCCGTGCCAATGGCCGGGGTTCCCCACCACAGCGCAAAGCGCTACATAGCAAAGCTTATCAACGCGGGCTACAAGGTGGCGGTCTGCGACCAGGTGGAAGACCCTGCCCAGGCAAAGGGCATTGTGAAAAGGGAGGTCACCCAGGTCATAACGCCGGGAATGCTCACGGATGACTCCCTGCTCGATGAGCGAACCGAAAACCTCACCCTGGCCGCCTGCCTTGTCAAAAAGCAGTGGGGACTTGCCAGCCTGGACATATCCACAGGGCTTTTCCGGGCAACCGTGACAGCGGATCTGGCCCAGGCCATTGCAGAGACAGGCCGCCTTGCGCCTGCGGAAATCCTTCTGCCCCAGTCTGCAAAGGGCGATTTGGCTTTTGCAAAGCTGTGCGCCGCCGCGCCAAAGGCCGCGGTCACGCATCTGGAGGACTCCTTTTTTAATCCGGCCCGCGCGGCCAGCCTGCTGGAAAAGCAGTTTGCCACCAAGGGGCTTGATGGCTTTGGCCTTGCAGACAAGCCCGCTGCAATTGCCGCCTGCGGGGCTGCGCTCTCCTATGCCGGATACGCCAGAAAGCAGGAGATATCCCACCTTGACAGCATAAGCTTTTATTCCCTGGATGGCTTTTTGTGGCTGGACGCCCCAACCGTGCGCAACCTTGAGCTTTTGGAGAACCTGCACACAAAAACCCGCCAGGGCAGCCTTCTGGCCATTGTTGACCAGTGCGCCACCAGCATAGGCTCGCGCCTTGTGCGCCAATGGCTGCGCTACCCCCTGCTCAACCAAGACGCCATAAACCAGCGCCTGGATGCTGTTGCCGCCCTCTTTGAAAACCAGCGGGTTTTAAGCAGCCTGCGGGAGCTGCTCGATTCTGTTTGCGACATGGAGCGCCTGCGAAGCCGCATAAGCCTAAACCAGGCCAATGCCAGGGATCTGCTCTCCCTAAAGGAAAGCATCGAGCGCCTTCCGGCCATTTACAGCCTTGTGGCCGAGAATTTTTCCGCCACCCTGCTTGCAGGGGAGGAAACAGATGACTGCCTGGATGACATAAACCTGCTCATTGGCAAGGCCATTGCCCCGGACCCGCCGCCCACCATCCGCGAAGGGGGCTTCATTGCAAGGGGCTTCAATGCAGAGCTTGACGAGCTGCGGACTCTGGCCGCAGATGCCAAGGGCTTCATTGCCCGTATGGAGGCGGACCAGAAGGCAAAGCTTGGCATAAGTGCGCTCAAAGTGCGCTTCAACAAGGTTTTTGGCTATTTCATAGAGGTGCCGAAGGCCCACGCGGAAAAAATGCCCCCAAACTTTGTGCGCAAGCAGACCCTTGTAAATGCCGAGCGCTACATAACCGATGAGTTGAAGCAGTTTGAAGACAAGGTGCTTGGCGCAGAGGAGCGCATGGCAGCGTTAGAGTACGAGCTTTTTTGCCAGGTGCGGGATGCCATTGTCGCCCAGGAGCAGCGCATAGGAAGGGCTGCCCGGAAAATCGCCCTCATAGATGCTGCTGCATCCCTTGCCCATGCAGCGCGGCAAAACCGCTTTGTGCGCCCGGAAATTGGCGATGACACCCGCCTTGAAATTGAGGAGGGCCGACACCCTGTGGTGGAAAAATCCCTGCCCGGCCAGCGCTTTGTGCCAAACAGCATTTTTCTGGATAATGAAAGCAACCAGATTTTAATCATCACCGGCCCCAACATGGCAGGCAAGTCAACTGTGCTGCGCCAGGCAGCGGTAACTGTCATAATGGCCCAGATGGGCGGCTTTGTTCCGGCCAAAAGCGCCCGCATCGGCCTTGTGGACAGAATTTTCACCCGCGTGGGCGCGCTGGACGACCTTGCCCAGGGCAGAAGCACATTTCTTGTGGAAATGCAGGAGACAGCCAACATCCTGCACAATGCAACGCCAAAAAGCCTTGTCATACTTGATGAAATGGGAAGAGGAACAAGCACTTACGATGGCCTTTCCCTTGCCTGGGCCGTGGTGGAGTATCTCCACGAAATCCAGGGCCAGGGGGTCAAAACCCTGTTTGCAACCCATTACCACGAGCTTACAGCACTTGCCAAAACCATGCCCCGTGTGAAAAACTTCCATATAATGGTGCGCGAATGGGGCGATGAGGTCATCTTTCTGCACACTCTGGCCCCAGGAGACGCAGGCAAGAGCCACGGAATTGCGGTTGCCCGGCTGGCCGGGGTTCCCAAAAGCATTTTGAAGCGGGCTGCAAGCGTGCTTTCCCAAATAGAGGCAGGCCAGTTTGGCGGCCTTGCATCAAAAACAGCGCCAAAAGCAAAAAAAGCGGCGCAAGGCGCAACCCAGCTTCCGCTTTTTCCCACAACCGGGCAGTGGGTCATGCAAACCCTTGAGGAGCTGGACATAAACTCCATGACGCCGATAGAGGCCATCAACACCCTTTCTGCTTTGAAGGAAAGGCTCTGCCGCAAGGAAAACACCAAAGATGACGGGCAGGAGCAAGAGGACAGCCCCAAAAAAGAGGAAGGCCTTTTTTGACAAAAACCGGCTTGCCCATGAATGAGCAGAAACAAAAACGCCGCCTTGCAGCCCTTGCCCTGGCAGGGCTTGTGGCCTGCGCCCTTTTTCTTGGGGCCTGCTCTCCGGCAATGGCGGTCGGCGGCCGCAGCCTTTACCTTGATGCCGAGCGCTGCGAGCTGCGCTTAAAGGCCAGCAAAGAGCGGATGCAGGCCAGGGATCAGTGGCTCAACTGCATTGCCCAGTACCGCAGGGTTCATGCTGTTGAGCCGCGCGGCGGATGGGCGCCCGCAGCCCTTTTCCGGGCCGGGGAAATGTATCTGGAGCTTTACCGATTTTCAGGCCGCACCCAGGACAGGGCCGAGGGGATTGATCTGCTCCAGAGGGTTGTAAAGGGCTATCCTGGCAGCGCCTACAATGCCAAGGCGCAGGCCGCCCTGGCGGAGATGACCGAAAAAAAATCCCTCAAGGCAGCCACCCGCACAGGCAAAACCATTTCCGTGGCTCCGGCTGCCCCGGCAACTTCTCCACCGCCTGCCCCGGCCCCGGCAACTGCCGTAAAAACCGCCCTTAAAGTGGAAACCCGCTCGGAAGCCCCGGTTACTGTTGTGGCGGCAGCCCCCAAACAGCAGGAGGAACCCGCCCCAGACCCCATGCAGGCGATTTACCAGGGCCACGATGAGCAGCAGGCGGCCCGGCCTGCCGCCCTTGTCAACGGCCTTTCCCCTGTGCGGGGCATCCGCTACTGGACAAGCCCCCAGTACACCCGTGTTGTGGTGGACCTGGATGCGCCCGTGGAGTTTACCTCCCGCCTTCTGAAGCCTGACCCGGCGCTAGGCACCGGACCACGCCTCTTTCTGGACCTGGCACAGGCCATACTCACCGATGACATTGCCCGCACCGTGCCCATTGGCGATGATCTGCTCTCCCAGGTGCGGGCCGGGCAGTACGACCCCCAAACCGTGCGGGTTGTGGTGGACATAAAATCCATGAAGGGCCACCATGTTTTTTCCCTTACAAACCCTTTCCGCATAGTCATAGATGTGAGGGGCGACAAGGAAGCCACGGCCACGGCCCCGCAGCCAGCAGCCACCCGCCAGCAGCCGGAGCTTAAGCTGCCCCCCGGCGCTCTTGCCAAGCAGCTTGCCCTGGGGGTTTCCACCATTGTTATTGATGCGGGCCACGGCGGCAAAGACCCCGGAGCCATAGGCGTGTGCGGCAACAACATTCACGAGAAGAATATTGTGCTGTCCCTTGCCAAAAAGGTGGCTGCCATGCTTGAAAAGGAAACAGGCTGCCGGGTGATTTTCACAAGGGACTCCGACCGCTACCTCTCCCTGGAGGAGCGCACGGCCATTGCCAACACCTCTGGCGCAGACCTTTTCCTGTCCATCCACGCAAACGCCCACGCCAGACGACAGGCCCAAGGAATTGAAACCTACTTTCTGAACCTGGCAACAGACGAGGAATCCATAAGGGTTGCAGCAAGGGAAAACGCCACAAGCCAGAAAAGCATCTCCGACCTTCAGGGAATTCTCCAGGACCTTATGCAAAACGCCAAGGTGGATGAATCCAGCCGCCTTGCAAAATTTGTGCAAAAAGGCATGGTGGATGCAGCCAGAAGCCGCCACCAGGATGTTGCGGACAAGGGCGTGAAACAGGCGCCCTTCTATGTGCTTCTGGGCGCGCAGATGCCTTCCGTGCTGCTGGAAGTCGGGTTCATCACAAACCCCACAGAATGCGGCAGGCTCACAAGCAGCGCCTACCAGGATCTTCTTGCCAAAGGCATAGCAAACGGGGTGAGGCAGTATATGCAGGACCTCAAATCCCTAGAGTAGGGCGGCCCCAGGAAAACGATGGCGGCGTTGCACTTCGCATCAAGGCTCGGTCATGTACTAATAGTACACTCCCTCGCCTTTCGCTTGCGCGCCTTGCCATCCTTTCCCTGGAGCCGCCCTGTGGGCCAAGGGGGGTGATGGGGAATGGCTGCAAAAACC
>JASEHB010000269.1 GCA_030018745.1 Desulfatibacillaceae bacterium
CCGGAACCGGCAATCCGGTTCCGGGCTTCATATATTTTGCAAAACAAAGAGGCGGGTTACAACAAAGCAGGCAAAGGTCTTATTATTTTAGCCCCTTGACCGGAACCAGCACAACGGGGATTTTAGTCCTTTTAAGAACGCCTCGGACCGTGCTGGAGAGAGGCCCCTTTTCCAGAATGCCGCGCTGGTAATGGCCCATCACAATATAGCTGCACCCCAAAGCCTTGGCTTTTTCCACCAGCATTTCAGCAACATGGCCCTCCTCAATGACAATCTGATCCATCTGAAGATGGCATTCCTCCAGAGACAGGAGCTTGTCGTCATACATCGCAGTCAGGGCCTGATGGATGATTCTTCCGTCACGGGCCTTGGCGATGAGTTTGTCGTGGGCCATCTCCTTGTTGCGCTCCTTTATTTCATCGAGTTTTTCCTTGCTGATGATATTAAGCAGGCGGTTATCCGCAGCATAGGATGTGCCTTCCAGAACATGCATGATGACAAGGCTGCAACAAAGGCCGTTGGCCAGGCGCACGGCATACTCGAAAACCTTGGGTGCATCTTCGCTCAAATCTGTTGCAAATAGAATTTTTTCAGCACTGTTTGACATGATACCCCCCTGGCGGTTTTAAAAGGCGGACCGCTCTTACAAAAAGAAAACCGGACTTCCTGGTTAAAAAGCAAAAACTGTTTCAGCCTTTCCGGCAGACAAACGACATTAAACCGCAACTCCGGTATTTTGTCTGCCGGGACAAAGCTTGCATTAAACTTGCCCCCTATGGCCTGGCCGACAAATTTGCTGCATCAAAAGCCAAAAGCTGCCTCAAGGCGCATTAACGCGAGTCGTAGCAGAAAAGCAGGCTACTTCGCAAGCTTTTTGGTGTTCAAGGCGCATTCCCCAGGAACCATCACTCAATTTACAGCGCGCAGAAATCCGGAGCAATCCGAAACCAGCTCGTGGCATGGCCGTGCAAACAGAAAGCCCTGTCCAAAAGGCACTCCAAGCTGCTTTAGGGTCTCGTACTCCTCCTTTGTTTCAATGCCTTCCACAATAATCTGGGAGCCTATGTTCTTTGAAAGGGTGCTCATGGCCTGGATTATCTGCTGCTTCATGTAGCTTTTATCCACGCCGCGCACAAAGGATATGTCCACTTTCAAGAAGCCTGGGTTAAGCTCCATTATGCGCTCAAGGTCCGAATATCCGGTGCCCATGTCATCGCCCGCATGGACAATGCCAACATCCGTGTAATGGCGCATGGCGTCCCTGAACAGCTCATAGTTGTCAATGGCAAGTTTTTCGGAGATCTCGAAAACCACATTTTCTGGTTTCAATGCAAGATCTGCCAGCAGTTCCTTAAGGTAAAGGCCCCGAAATTCCGGGTCATGGATTGTCATGGAAAGGGTGTTGACAAAGATTTTGGTGTTAACATCCACATCACGAACCGCTTCAAGAGCCTTGCGACGGCAGATGCGGTCAAGCTCAAAGGAAAGACCGGATTCTGCGGCCACAAGAAAAAGCAGCGTGGGGCTTTCAAATTCCGAGCCGTCAGGCCCGCGTGAAAGGGCCTCGTAGCCGATCACATCCAGGCTTTCCAACGAAACAATGGGCTGAAAAACCGTTCGGATATCGCGCTCAATTATGATTTTCTGGAGCTGATAGCGGGAGGTGTAACTGCGCTTGGCAGCCATAAACTCGCCCATTTTTTTTGCGTTGCGGACCAGTTGCCGGATAAGCCTCATGTTGTTGACCATGGGGTTTTTTATTTCCAGGGCATAACCGATGTTTGGCCGCGAATATTCTTTAAGATATGGATACAGCAGGTGAAAAACCTGCTGCTCCAGGGTAAAGCGGATGCGCTCTGCAATGGCCTCCAGATGATAGACAAGCTGTGTCCGGTCGTGTCGAGGCGGAGAAAGGAAAATGCAGAAGGTGTCCGTGTCGTAAAGATCAACAACAAAGATATCCTGCCCCCTAAACTCCCTGTTTTTTATTTCCTTTAAAATTTCCGTGATGCGCTGCAACAGGTAGTTGTAGGAGCTTGAGCCGTACTGGTATTCAATTTTGGAAAGCTGCTCAATCTGGACGGTTATGCAGGCCATGTACTGGAGGTCGTTTAATATTTTTTCTACATGCTCATATTCCTTTATAACAGTTGGAAGCTCCAGAACCCTGTCAAAATAAAAACTCTCGTGGATGGAAACCGAAACCTTGCGCTTTTTCTTTTTGCTAGGCTGGTCCATAAAAACAACTCCTTTGCGCAGCCATAAAAAGCTTTTTTAGCAGCTTTTTAAAGGTGTTTTGATTGCCAATAGCAAAATGCTTTTTTAGACAATTCGTCTATCTTTGCTATCAAATAAGCAAAGGACAGTCATGTCAAAGCTGAAGGAAGATTCGTTTGCCAAACAAAATAATCGAAAACAAGCTTTATTGCAAGCATCTTGTGGCTTTTTCCCTGGCGCATATCATTTTTTCCCATGTAATATCCTGAAAAGGCTGTGGGAGGGCCACGCCCTCCATGCAGCCTGAAGCGTTTATTACAAAGTTTTTTAGGCTTTAAACTGGGTTGCCGGAGCAAGGGTGGGTCTTGATCTGGGAGGGCAGGCTTTTTGCTTTGGGAAAAAAAGCCGGGCCGCCACAGGGGCTTACTAAAAGGGGCGACCCGGCCTTGAACAGGTGCTATGGATCACTGCAAACTATGGGTTCATGATATATTCATCAACCAGTGAATAAACATTGTTTTTCAGAACCCGCTCAAACTTCTCTTCATCGTGCACAGGGGCCTTAATCATCTTGTAGCAGGCCTCCTGCTGGGCCGGGGTGGCCGATGACTTGCCCTGAATATCAAGGGCATAGCGGGAAAAATCCCTCACAAAGACATTGAAAAGCATATCAAGCTGGTCATTATCAAGCTTTTCAATCTTTGCGCTTTCAATGATAAGCTGGCCATAAGCCACCAGGGTGAAGATTTCGCCCACAGCAAGCAGAAAATCAAAATCGTTTTTCATCTGCTCGCCCAATTCCATGCCCGAAATCATTATGAAATCCTGATATGCCTTTATCTGCTCCTTGAAGACCCTTATATTGGGAAGGTCAACCGAGTTGTAGGCAATGTTGAAATCGTGGAACTGGATTTTGCCGTAGCCCCTTGTGCGGCCCTGCTGGAAGAGGAAGTCATCGTTCTGCGCGCCATTCATCTTGGGAATTTCCGGATAAGGCGCAGGGTTGAAGAAGTAGTTGGGCAAAAGCTTGGCAATGAGGGCCATGTTCACATGGCGGGTTCCTTCCAGCTTGGGAAAGCCGCGAAGCTCCACAACAGCCTGGGAAAAGTAGTTGTCCTTTTCAAAGCCCTTTGCTGCAATTATGTCCCAGAGCATTTCGTGAACTTCCTCGCCCTGGATGGCTACCTTCATCTTCATTATGGGGTTGTAAAGCAGATAGCGCTTATCCTGGGCCGATGCGGCCCTCATGTAGTCCGTGGCGCGCAGGCCGAAAAGCTTCATGCCCACAATCCGCAGGTAGGAATCCATGAAAAGGCGCTTCACATGGGGGAACTCGGTAACAAACTTGCCGTAAACGCTCCTGTGGGCCGCATGGTTCAAGGACTCATAAAAGGAATGGGTGACAATGCCCGTTGCGCCGGAGCCTATGTTGAACTTGCAGATGTTGATGGTGTTTAGCATATCGTCCCATGCCTTGGGACCGCGTGCGCTTATGTCGGCATCTGTTATGGGGTAATCGTGCAGCTTGAACTCGGCAACATAATTCTGTGCCATGATGATATTTTTGACGCACTCGTATTTTTCGTGATTGGAATCCACCACAAAAAATACATACTCATCCGTGCCGTCTATCTTTGCAAAAACGGTTATAAGTGAGGCCGCGTTCCCGTTGCCGATGTAATACTTGCTGCCGCGGGCCAGATAGGTGCCGTCCGGCTGGGGGTAGAGCTTCATTTCCGTGGAGTAGATGTCCGCCCCGTGCTCCTTTTCCGAAAGGCCAAAGCCGCAGCAGGGGTTTTCCCGCAGGGTTTTGACTGCCCGATGCTTCAACTCCTCGTTGTCGCCCAGAAAAACCGGGTCCAGGCCAAGGGTGGAAACATGATACATATACCAGTAGGCTGTGCCGTAGAATCCGGTTATCTCCGAAAACTCGTACATTCTGTATGTGCTGTAATACTGGTCCGGGTCCCCATAACCCTTGGGCAGAAACAGCGTTTCAAAAATGCGCTCCTTCTTCACAAATTCTGCAAAATCCCATGTGAATTCAAAGGAGAAGGTGTCATCCTTCATTTTCTGCATGCCCTTGTTTTCGAAAAACTCAATGGTTTTGAGCATGATTTCCTTGGAGCGCTCGTCCGGATAGCCTCTGTCCTGATATTTTTTCGGGTTGAGTAGCAGCATGCCTTCTCCTTGCAAATAAATAAGGTGAATGAATAAGCATTTGTTTTACAAGCCAATACGGCAGGTTAAAAAATAATAATACCTGGGGCGGCGCATGGGTGTCAAGA
>JASEHB010000270.1 GCA_030018745.1 Desulfatibacillaceae bacterium
CTCGAAAAGCTCTATCCCTATTGGGATAAAGGGCTTTCCCTTTTTGAATGAATCGCTCACATACAGGGCCATGTAGCGGCCCGGCTTTAATATGCGATCCATTTCCCTTATCACCTGCTCCATTGCCCTGGAATAATCCCTTGAAGCAGCATCAAGCCTGCCTATGCAGGCCGGGTCATCGGAATAGGCGATGTGGGTGGAATATGGCGGGTCCACAAAAACAAAGTCTGCACAGGCATTTTTAAGGGGGATTTTTCTGGCGTCCGCCTTGGCAATGTCCTTGCGGAATGGGGCTATGTCAAAGCCAAAGGCCTTTCTCTCAAGGTCCTTGGCAACATCAAGGGTGGTGCCCGATCCTGCCATTGGGTCAACAACAATTTCGCCCTTGTGGGTGTAGCGTGAAAGAAGGTTCCATATCACAAAGGAGGGCGTTGCTCCGGCATAGTCCGGGTCTCCCTGAACCGTGTCGCCATAGTGCTGGGACGGGTAGTCCCAAAGGGTGGTTGTTTGCAGAACAAGCGGCGGCTTTGCCATTTAATCCTCTTTTGCACACAGGGCTTGCCAAGGGGCTGCCTTTTGCCCTATCTACCACGAATCATGGAACGGTTAAACGAAAAATGCGAGCCGCCCGACCCGGCCTATGACAAGTGCAATATCTGCCCAAGGCGCTGCGGAATAAACCGCAATGCAGGCCAAAAGGGCTTTTGCCGCACAGGGGCAGGCCTGGAAATGGCATGGGCAGGGGTGCATGGCGGCGAGGAGCCTTGCCTTGCAGGCACAAGCGGTGTCGGCAACTTTTTTTTTGGCGGCTGCAACCTGAATTGCGTTTACTGCCAGAACTTCCAGATAAGCCAGGGGGACATTGCCCGTCTGCCCATGAGCGAAAAAGCTTTTGTGCAAAAGGCCCTTTCTTTTCAGGAGCGCTCTGTCCGGGCCATAGGCCTTGTGTCTGCGGGCCATCAGGCCCCGGCCCTCTGCCGGGCGCTCAAAGCTGCCAAAAACGCGGGGCTTGTCATTCCAATAATCTACAACACCAATTCCTATGAAAGGGTTGAAACCCTAAAAACCCTGGAAGGCCTTGTGGACATCTATTTGCCCGACATCCGCTATTCCTGCGATGATGCTGCCGTAAAATACTCCAATGCGCCCGGTTACACGGCCATTTCCCGCAACGCCATTCTGGAGATGTACCGCCAGGTAGGCCCTGTTCGCCCTGACCCGGACACGGGCCTTGTGGACAGGGGCCTGTGGGTGCGCCACCTGGTTTTGCCCAACAGGCTTGCCGGAACCTGGGAGAGCCTGTGCTTTCTGGCTCTGGAGGTTTCGCCCAAAATCGGCCTTTCCATAATGAGCCAGTACAACCCCCTGCACAGGGCAGCCGGCTTTGAGGCCATTGCCCGCACCATAACCGCAAGCGAGTATGACGAGGCGGTTGAAATGGCCCTTTCTTTGGGCTTTGAAAATCTGCTCACCCAGGATTTGGAAGGCGCGGCCCAGAATGCTGTGCCGGACTTTACGGATTTTCTGAAACCCTTCAAGAGCTTTTGACCGGGGTGATGGAAAACCTGCTTTCACCAGGATTGCAAACTTCCCCACAAATTTTTTTAAGTTTTTCAACTTCCTCATTCTTCCGGAAGATTGCACACTTTTCCCGGCAGGGGTCGGTTCAATGCCTTTGCCAGGAAGCGGGAAACATCCGCCACGGCGAATACTGTGGATTTTTGCACAAGCCCCAAAGCCTGCAAGAGGTTGAGAAGGTCCTCGCTTGCAATGTTGCCCGTGGCCCCGGGAACAAAGGGGCAGCCGCCAAGCCCGCCTATGGATGAATCAAAGCCGAAAACCCCCCTTTGAAGGGCTGCAAAGACATTCACAAGCCCAAGGCCCCTTGTATCGTGAAAGTGGAGCAACAAAGGCGTGCTGTCGGCAATGGGAAGAACCTCATCAAGCAGGCGGTTTAGCAGCACAGGGTCTGCCATGCCGGTTGTGTCTGCCAGGCAAAGCCAATCGGGCATAAGCTCCAAAAGGGCCTTTGCCATTTCCCCCACGGCCCTTGCTTCAACAGCCCCCTCATGAGCGCAGCCAAAGGCGCATTGAATGTTGAGCCAAAGGGGGGTTTGGCTTTGCCTCACAAGCCTTGCGGTGCGCCTTACCTCCTCCAGGGCCTCTGCGCTTGTCCGGCCTGTATTGTTGAGGCTGTGGGTGTTGCTTATGGAAAGGCCCGTCTCAATGGCATCCGCCCCGGCATCCAAAGCCCTTTGTGCGCCCTTTTGGTTTAGCACAAGGGCGCTGTAAGTTACTGAAGGCTGCCTTTTGATATTGGCGAAAACAGTTGCGGAATCTGCCATTTGGGGCACTTTTTCCGGGTGCACAAAGGCTCCGGCCTGAATGTGGGAAAGCCCGGTGGCGCCAAGCCTGTTGATGACGGCAATTTTAAGCTCCGTGGGAATGGGAGTTTTTTCCGCCTGAAAGCCGTCCCGCGGCCCCACCTCGCGCACCAGCAATTTATTCTTCAAGCCCTTTCCGGGCAGCAAATTGGTCATTGGCCTGGCCCTTTGAAGAAGTTTTTACCTGTACAAAATGGCCGAAAAGCATTTGAGCCAGAAAATAACAGCCCAACAGCCAATTATAAAGGTGAATTTTTTTACGGGCTTTTTCCCCCAAAAAAAACCCCCGCACGATTGATGTGTGCAGGGGCAAGGCAAAGCAGAAAAAATAAGGGCCTTTTTCAAGATGATAAAAGGGTGTCGGCAAGGGCAAGGCCGCTTCTTACGGCCATTTCCGTGCCTATGCCCCGGCTTTGGGCATCCGCCCCCACAAGAAAGAGGCCTTCCACCGGCGTTTTGTGGGCCAGGCGTTTGGGGCCGGACTGATTCGGGGTCTGGGCAAGGCCTATGGCCTCGCCTGCCGTGTGCCCTGTAAGGGCCGTAACATCCGTGCGGGTTGAGCGGGACTCCCACAGCAGGGCATCGCTGATTTTGGGGAACAGTTCCCTGACCTTGTTGTCAACCACGGCCAAAATATCGTTGCAGAGCTTCTTGCCTGCCCCTTCCGGCGCTGCGGTCCCGGCAATCACAAGCTGCATTCCCGGCGGGGCCAGGGATGGGTCGTGGTTGGATGGCACGGGCATGAATATATAAGGGTCCTTTGGCGGGGTTTTGTCCTTTATGTAGGCAAAAATCTCCTCTGCAGGCAGTTTTGGCATATGAAAAACCACGGGATATTCAATAACCGGGTATTTTAAGGCATATTTTATGGTGATGTAGGGGTTGGACGGGCGCATGGACTCAATGCGGCTGACAATATCCTTTGGGAAATTGCCCTTTCCGGCAAGCTTTGTGGTAAGTTGTGCCCCGGCTCCGGAAAGCACGATGTCTGCGGGAAAAAACTCGTCCTTTGTTTCAACCCCTAAAACCCTGCCGCTTTCAATGCGGATTTTAGTGACCGGCCTGTCTGTCAAAATCTTTCCACCAGCCTTTTCCAGGGCGGATGCAAAGCTTTCAGGAATGGCCTTGCAGCCCCCCATAGGATAGCCGAATGCCGCCTCATTGAACATGGCGGCAAAGCTCAAGGCAAATTCCGCGGCGCTGGCATCAAGATAATCAATTGCAAAGTAAAGCTGGCAAACGCAGTTGACAAAAACATGGACAGAGGGGTCATCGCTGAATTTCAGGATATATTCGCGAAGGGTCATATTTTCCATTTCAGGCGTTATTCTCGGGTTCATGAGCGCCCGGAACAGCCGCCATGCGCCAAAATAGCTCCCTGGTTTTACTTTCAGCCTCAATGCAAGCTGGGCAAGGCGGTAAATGGGCTTTATGTCCAGGGGAAAGTCAAAATCCGCCCGGCCCATGACCCGGCAGGATGGATTGCGCGTGACAAAGGAAAGCTTTGAGCCAAGCTTTCTGGCTGCCTGGCCGTGGGGGCCTTTGTTGCCCAAAGAGAACATGTGCACACCAAAATCGCAGACAAAGCCGTCTTTCTCAAAAGCTGTGCAGCGGCCGCCGATGTAGGGATGGCTTTCAAGAACCGTTACCAGAAAGCCTTTTTGGGCAAGAACGGCGCCACAGGCAAGCCCGCCCACGCCGGAGCCGATTACTACAACCTTTTGGGCCATGATTTCTCCTTTTTCCCTGCTTATGTTATTGTTGGACAAGGTGTAGGCTTTTGCCGAACCTTTTAAGAAAGAGATAACAATGCAGTCCGGCAGTCTTTTTCAGTCCGGAAAAAGGCTGCCATAAGCCAAAGGCAATTTGCTTGCTAGTTAAATTTTTAGGTGCAGGATTTTATCTTGCTCTTACTACCACAACTGGAGAAATTTGCAAGTTATGCGGCAAACAATTATGCTCCTTATGTAACTGCCTGGAGCTGCCCGGCGTTGACAAAGGCCCTCATCATGAAAAGATAAGGCCCGCAAGGCCATTATAAAAAAAGCCAAGGCGGGCCATACAAACAATGAGAAAAGAAAAAAAACAGTTTCCGGTTTTGGCAGCAGGCCTG
>JASEHB010000271.1 GCA_030018745.1 Desulfatibacillaceae bacterium
CAAGGAAAAGCCCGGCGTTTTTGGGATTTTTTAAACGAGGGCCTGTGGGAGCCACCCCCGGCTGATCGCAGCAAAACCCGCTCTGTACTGGTGCGGGCAGGCCAAATTTTTGTGCTCACAATCCGCGGTTTTGATTTGCACCACAACATGGATCGCGCAAGGGTGCTCACCTTTTTTTCCATATTGAGCATGGTTCCGGCATTAGCCCTCATACTTGGCATTGGCAAGGGTTTCGGCCTGGATCAGGTTGTGGAAAGGCAGCTTTACGAATGGTTTTCAGGCCAGGAGCTGGTTGTCGGCCAAATACTGGAATTTTCGCTCACCCTTCTGGCCCAGACCAGCGGAGGGCTAATTGCCGGGGCTGGCCTTCTATTTCTTTTGTGGAGCGTTTACCGGGTTTTTTTGAACCTTGAAAAGGCCTTCAATGCCATCTGGGATTTCAGGAAGAAACGCTCTCCCGGAAGAATGCTGGTGGATTACCTTTTTGCCGCCTTTTTCGGCTTTATTTTGTGGGTCTTTTCCAGTGCTGCAGCGGTGGTGGCTGCCACGCACCTGAAAGAAATGATGGAGGGCCTTGAATTTTTGGGTGCGGCCCGTCCTTTTATTTTGGCGGCTTTAGGCATTGCCCCCTACTGCGGAATCTGGATGCTTTTATCCTTTTTCTACATCTTTTTGCCAAACGGCAAAATAAACTGGTCAAGCGGCATAATGGCCGGAATTATCACCGGCACGGTTTATATGCTGTTCCAGTATTTTTACATCGGCCTGCAAGTGGGGGTTACGCAAAACAATGCCATCTACGGCAGCTTTGCAGCCGTTCCCCTTCTGCTTTTGTGGCTCCAGTTCTCGTGGGCCATAATCCTTTTCGGCGCAGAGCTTGCCTTTTCGCACCAGAATGCAAAAAACCACATAAACGAGCCCCACATCAGGCAGGCCAGCCTTTTTTTGCAGAAATCCCTTGCCCTTGCCCTTGTGTGGCGAGCGGTTCTCCGCTTTAAGGATGAAAAGGAGCCTGAAAGCGCCAGGGAAATGGCCCAGGCCCTTAACCTTCCCCTTAAAAATGTTTTTGCCCTCACCAAAAGCCTTGTGGATGCGGGGCTTTTTTCCCAAATCATTGCCAGGGGCAACCAGGCCACATCCTTTGCGCCGGCCTTTGACATAGAGCGCATGAGCATTGCCTTTGTGGTGAAAAAATATGAGGCCGCAGGCCTTAACAGCCTTCCGGGCAGCCCCGCCCTTGCTGTCATAAGCAAGGCCCTTGCAGACCTGCTGGCCCAGGTTTCCAAAGCCCCGAAAAATGTACTTTTAAAAGACATTCCCCTGCCGGAATAAATATGACCCTGGGCTTTAAAATTGCCTGCCGCATACCCGCCAAAAGTGTGAAGCATTTCACAACTGCCTGATTTCAAATTGACAATCATTACCAGCCTACTTATAATTATTTATAAGGAGTGGGGTGCAGACAGGGCTGGCAGAAGGCGGTTATTTCCGACTGCTGTTCCGGCTTTTAAGGAGTTGTGTTTCTTGTCTTGAGCTTCTTCCCGAAATCACCTCCTCATTTTCTGATGCTCTTTTAAGCCGACTCCCTCCCCAGAAATCCAGCCCCGTAAATCTCCATTTTTACACTTGCATACAGGCATATACCAGTTCGCAAAAACTCCGGAGATTGTGAATCTGCTTTATTTTGCAGCATCTTTAGAAGGAGGGATCCCATGAACAAGCCATCAAGGGGCCTGCAAGGAAAAGCGACCCGCATGGTTACGGTTTTTGCCCTTGCCTTGGCCATTTTGTTTGCTGGCGGCCAACAGGCAAAAGCAGTGGTCCTGCACGACAACTTCGGCGCAGGCGACAGCTTTGTGGCGGATTCGGGCTGGGGCGCAGGCTGCGTGCTTTTTTTGGGAGGCTGCCTTTTCCGCGTTGAAAGGGCAACAGATTTTGTTCCGCCAGCCGGGGATGACTACACCCTGGACAGCGTTACCGTTGCCTTGAAATTGATATACGGCCCGGATGATACCCTAAACCTGCACATAGCAGCAGATGATGCGGGCCAGCCGGGCGCAATTCTGGAAACAAAGGTGGCAACAGCCCCGGCAGATGCGGCCGTTGTGACTGTTGCATTTAACGGCACAACGGTTTTGACCGGAGGCCAGACCTACTGGCTGTGGCTCTCCAAGCCAGGGCCGGAAAAAACCATGATAAACTGGCTGTTAAACACTTCCGACACCACCGGCACATCAGGCCAGTCTTTGGATGGAGGAACAAGCTGGACAGTTGAAACAGCAGACCCCAACGGCGACCCATACACAGTCCCCTCCTTCAGGGTTATCGGCACTGTTGTTGCCCCGGCCACGGCAACCAAGGACTTGGCAAACAGCGAAGAAGATTCGGTTGTCTATGCAGAAACAGACGATGATTTTCTTACTGCTGACGGCAAAATTCTTTCTGCAGATCTCAACAATGACGGATACCCGGATCTCATTTTTGCCGCACCCCATGCCACAGGGCCGGGTAGCCGGGCAGAGGCCGGGGCTGTTTTCGTTTACATGGGCAAGGCAACCCCTGAACCCGTGTGGGATATTGCCGGAACTTTGGGCCGTGAGCCGGATGTAGCCATCTATGGGGCGGCTGCCTCGGATTTTCTGGGCTATTCCGCCTCTGTTGCCGTGGGGGATGTGAACGGGGATGGCATTGCCGATCTTTTAATCGGCGCGCCCCTGGCAGACGCCACGGGCGATTCCTCCAGGCCGGGTTCAGGCGCAGTCTATGTTTTCTACGGAAACAACGATTTTGCAACCCTTGGGGATATAGACCTTGACACAGATTCGGCTGATGTAACCATAATCGGCGCAGCCTCTGGAGATGCCCTTGGTGGCGGCGGAATTCTTGCCGGAGACATAAGCGACAATGGAATTGCAGACATCATAATAGGCGCACCCCTTTCAGACGGCAACGCTGGCCTGACAGCAGACTGCGGAGCCGTGTTTGTGATAAACGGCTCGGACTCACTTTTCGCCCAGTACGACCTGTCCCTTGACGAGCAGGACACGGTAATCTACGGGGCTGCTCAAGACGACAGGCTTGCTTCTGACAATGCAATGGCCTTGGGCGACTTCAACGCAGACGGCCTGCTTGATCTGGCTGTCGGCTCATCTTTGGCCAGCAGCAATGCAGGCGAGGCATATATTGTTTTCGGCAACAGTGCGCTGCCTGCAATGATTGACCTTTCTGCCGGGGATGAGGATGTTACCGTGCTGGGGGCTGCGGCAGGCGACAGGCTTACAGGCGGCGGGGCGCTTACCGCCGGCGATGTCAACGGAGACGGTGCTGATGATCTTCTGCTTGGCGCTTTTGGCGCTGCTTCGGAAGCAGGCGAGGCCTATGTCATTTATGGAGACGGTGCGCTGACCGGCACAATAGACCTTTCTGCCGGGGGCGAGGATGTCACCCTTTCCGGCGGAGCCGCGGGAGACAAACTGACCGCAGGCGGGGCGCTGGCCGCAAAGGACATAACCGGCAACGGCTTTGCAGACATCCTTTTGGGCGCTCCCGGCGCAAGCCCCTCTGCCCGCGCGGGCGCAGGGGCTGCCTACATCATATTCGGCTCCGATTCCCTTAATGCCTCCTACACCCTGGGAACTGACGAGGATGTGGCTGTTTACGGCGGCACGGCAGGGGACGCCTTGACAGGCAACGGAGCAATATCCACAGGAGACCTGAACGGAGACGGAACCCTTGACCTTGTTCTTGGGGCGAGCACTGCGGACGGCCCGGCCAATGCCCGCTCCAACGCAGGCGAGGCCTATGTGCTTTACGGCAAGGCCGCTGCCTCGTGGAGCGCCTCCTACGACATAAATTCCGGCGACCAGGACCTTGTAATTTACGGCGCGGATGACGATGACGCCCTCACCCACCAGGGCGCAATACACTTCACAGACATTACCCGCACCGGGGTTGACGACCTTGTGCTTGGCGCACCCTTTGCAGATGGCCCGGCAGAAGGCCGCACAGACGCTGGCGAGGCCTACCTGATTTTAGGCAGCGCAGCCCCGGCATCCGCCACGGTCACGGTTATGGATCATGCAGGTGATTCCCTGCCCAAAAATTACGGCACAGGCAGGGTTTCCATAAATTACGCTTCGGGCGATTCTGCAAGCCAGACCACAGTAGTGCTCACCAGAAACAAGACCGGAGTGGGCAAGACCCCTGCCAACAGGGTGGGCAACGCCTACTGGGCAATTTCCACAGACCGCACCAATTACTCGGCAGGTCTGACCTTTGCCTACACCGCAGCAGACATTGCAGGCCTTGCAGAAAGCCGCCTGGTCATAATGGCTTCATCCACCCTGGGCGGAACCTACACTCAACTTACAACCACCCGCAACACAAGGGCAAAAACCCTTTCCGTTTCGGGCATAACAAACTTTTCCACCTACAAATACTTCATCATCTGGGAGGCAGATCCGGAAGTCATCTGCTTTATCG
>JASEHB010000272.1:0-3335 GCA_030018745.1 Desulfatibacillaceae bacterium
GTACAGTTGGTACATGACCAAGCTTCAAAACGAAGTGCAACGCCGCAGACGCCCGCCTGGGAGCGCCCTTTGCGAAGCGCAACGCAGCTATCGTCTTCCTGGAGCCGCCCTTTAACTTAATCGGGCGATTCTGTCCCTACCCGCATAATCCTGCAAAATGGAGCAATCTTTCCAGCAGCCAGGTTTTTTTCCCGCCAGCCCTTTTACAGCCTGTCCCTGGTCTGAACCTATTTCCAGAATCAGCACGCCGCCCGGCGCAAGGTAATCCGGCGCAGCGGCTATGATGCGCGCCAGGTCATCAAGGCCCTTCTCGCCGCCATCCAGGGCGCCAACCGGCTCATACTCGCGGATTTCCGGCTCAAGGGCCGGCAGCATTTTGCTCTCTATATAGGGGGGGTTGGCAAGTATGATGTCAAAAAGCTGCCCCTGATCAAGTGCGTCAAACCAGTCTCCCTGGGCAAAAACAATCCCGGTCAGGCCCAGATTCGCTGCGTTTTTCCGTGCCATGTCAAGGGCCTTGGCGCATAAATCCGTGGCTGTGTATTTGTGGAGCGGGCGCTCGCAGGCAATTGAAAGCACAAGCGCGCCGGACCCGGCCCCCAGCTCCAGCACCTTTTTGGGCGGGCCGTCTTGGGGCAAAAGCTCCAGGGCGCATTCCACAAGGCATTCTGTTTCCGGCCTTGGTATGAGCACTTCCGGGCCTACAAAAAACTCCTTTTCCCAAAAGGCCTTTTTGCCGGTTATGTAGGCAACAGGCTCGCGGGCGGCCCGGCGCTGCACAAGGGCTTTGAAGGCGGCAAGCTCAAAAGGGGTGAGGGGCTTTTCAAACTGGGTGTAAAGGGCAATCCGTGGGCAGTTCAAGGCGTGGGAAAGCAGAATTTCCGCATCCAGGCGGGGGGTGTCAACGCCCTTGCCTGCAAAGTAATCTGTTGCCCATGTTATGAGCTTTAGCGGCGTCCAAATTTCAGAGGTCATGGTAAAAAGGGCTTTGGCTGCGCTTGGCAGAGGGGGATGCAAGCTTTGAGCAGGGCATGGAAAGAGGCGCCCTGGGCTGGTTACTGGTTTTCTTCATGGCCCTGGCCCGAAGATTCTATCTCGCCCTTTAAGGCCTCGGACTGGAAATGGGTGGCAATGGTATCCAGAAAATCCTGGATTTCCCCCTCCAGCATGGATTCCAGCCTGTGCACGGTAAGCCCGATGCGGTGGTCCGTGATCCGGCCCTGGGGAAAGTTGTATGTGCGGATGCGCTCGCTGCGGTCTCCGCTGCCCACCTGGCTTTTGCGGGTGGCGGCTATCTGGTCGTTCTGCTCCTGGATTTTCTGGTCCAGAAGCCTGGCGCGCAGAACCTTCAAGGCCTTGGCCTTGTTCTTGTGCTGGGATTTTTCATCCTGGCAGATGACCACAAGGCCTGTGGGCAGGTGTGTTATGCGCACAGCGGAATCTGTTGTGTTGACGCTCTGGCCGCCGGGGCCTGTGGAGCGGTAAACATCCACCTTCAATTCGTTTGGCTCGATGTGGATTTCCACTTCATCGGCTTCCGGCAGAACTGCAACCGTTACCGCTGAAGTGTGGATTCTGCCCTGGGCCTCTGTTGTGGGAACCCGCTGAACCCGATGGGTGCCGCTTTCGTATTTGAAGGCGCTGTAAGCGCCCTGACCGCTTATGGAAGCTGAAATTTCCTTGAAGCCGCCCACCCCTGCAGGATGGGAGACAAGTATCTCCACTCCAAAGCCCCGTATTTCGGCATAGCGGCTGTACATCCTGAAAAGATCCGCCGCAAAGAGGGCTGCCTCATCTCCGCCGGTGCCTGCCCGGATTTCAAGAATAACATCCTTGTCATCATTGGGGTCTTTGGGCAGAAGCAGGGTTTTGAGCTTTGCCTCCAGGGATTCCAGTTCCTGCTCCAGAGATTCAAGCTCCTCTTTGGCAAGGGCCTTGATTTCCGGGTCAGGGTCTCTTAAAAGCTCGCGGTTGCCGGCAATCTGCTTTTTGGTTTTCTTGTAGAGCCGGTAGGCTTCCACCACCTTTACAAGCTCGGAGTGCTCTCTTACAAACTTCTGGTATGTGGCAAGGTCGTTTACAACCTCCGGCTGGCCGAGGCGGCTTTCCACCAGCTCAAATCGCTTTTCCACTTCTTCCAGTCGTTCCAGCATGGTCCAGGCTTTCCGGGCTTTTTTGGCGCTTTTTTACACATTGGCCGCAGGCCAAAAATTTAGGAGGCCTTTGCGGGGCCTCCCAGGGGATGGCAAAAAAACCGTTTCAGGGCTGAAAAAAAAACTTATTTGGCGCCTTGAAACTTTTCGTACTTTTTGCGGAAGCGCTCGATGCGGCCAGCCGAGTCAATGAGCTTTTGCTTGCCTGTGAAAAAGGGATGACAGGCCGAGCAGATTTCCACGCGGATTTCCTTGGCTGTGGAACCTGTCTCAATGCTGTTCCCGCAGGCGCACTGGATTACGGTCTTGTTGTAGTCGGGGTGGATGTCCTTTTTCATTTTCCTTGTTTCTCCTGCATTGTTAAGGCCTTAAGGTGCCGCTCATGAGTTCATGGACTTCAAAAACTCATTATTATGTTCTGTTCCTTTCATTTTATCAAGCAAAAATTCCATTGCATCGATCGGGTTGAGGCTTGAAAGGAGTTTTCGTATAATCCACACGCGGTTAAGGGTGGCCTGATCCAGCAGAAGCTCCTCTTTGCGCGTGCCGGAGCGGTTTATGTCAATGGCCGGGAACATTCGCTTGTCTGCAAGCCTTCTGTCGAGCATAAGCTCCATGTTGCCCGTGCCTTTAAATTCCTCGAAAATGACTTCGTCCATGCGGCTGCCCGTATCAATGAGGGCTGTGGCGATGATGGTTAGGCTTCCGCCCTCCTCAATGTTTCTGGCTGCGCCGAAAAAGCGCTTGGGCCTGTGCAGGGCGTTGGAATCCACACCGCCGGAAAGGATTTTGCCTGATGGCGGGACCACCGTGTTGTAGGCGCGGGCAAGGCGGGTGATGCTGTCAAGCAGGATGACAACATCCCTTTTGTGCTCCACAAGGCGCTTGGCCTTTTCAATGACCATTTCCGCCACCTGAACATGGCGCTGGGCAGGCTCGTCAAAGGTGGATGAGATGACCTCCGCATCAACAGAGCGCTGCATGTCTGTAACTTCTTCGGGCCGCTCGTCAATGAGCAGCACTATCATGTGCACAGATTTGTGATTGGCGGCTATGGAATTGGCCACATTCTGCAGGAGCATGGTCTTGCCCGTGCGGGGGGGGCTTACAATAAGACCGCGCTGACCAAAGCCAATGGGCGTGAGCAGGTCCATTATCCGCATGGAATAATTGTCCTCCTCG
>JASEHB010000272.1:3345-4475 GCA_030018745.1 Desulfatibacillaceae bacterium
ATAAAGGGGTGTAAGGTTGTCAAAAAGAATTTTGTCCCTTGCCACCTCCGGGTCTTCAAAGTTGACCGATTCCACCTTGAGCAGGGCGAAGTAGCGCTCCGACTCCTTTGGCTGGCGGATATGGCCCGAAACCGTGTCCCCTGTGCGCAGGTTGAAGCGGCGGATCTGGGAGGGGGAAACATAGATGTCGTCAGGTCCGGGCAGATAATTGTAATCCGGCGCCCGGAGAAAGCCAAATCCGTCCGGCAGAATTTCAAGGGTTCCCTCCCCGTGAATCATGCCGTTTTTTTCGGTCTGGGCCTGGAGGATTGCAAATATCAGCTCCTGCTTTCTTAACCCTGCCGCGCCCTCAATGTTGAACTGCCGGGCAACCTTTGCCAGATCGCTTATTTTGCGATCCTTTAAGGCGGCCAGATTGAGTTGATCCGGCAGAATAGGCTCTTGAGCAGCCTGTGGAGCCTGTGGGGCCTGTGGGGCCGGTGCAGCCGGTGCGGCCTGGGAGGCCTGGGAAGCCCTGGAAGCGGACTTGGCGGGTTTTTCTTTTTGTTCGGCCATTGACTTATGCCTCTGTGTTGCCCCCTGTTTTTTTTAAAAAACCCTGGGGCTGAAAAATTGTGGTTTACGATAAAGCGGCCTTAAAAAAGCGAGCGCTTGTTTTGGGTTTTGTCCTCTTGATTGTTTTGCAAATATCAGGCCAGCTTCAGGCCGGACTTGGCATTTTTGCCGAAAAAAGTCGGCGATTTTTTTAAAAGCCTATGCTGTTTTATGTTCATCAGGTATCCGGCAGCAAAAAAAGCCCGGAATTTTGATGCGCCTTATTAACAGGAGCTTGTCGGGCATTTGGATTCCATACACCGGAAAAGATGCATAACGCTGGCTTTTTGAAGGGTTTTTGCTTCTGCTTGCAAATGGTCAGGGCAAATCGTTCAAAAGCTTGTTGTCTGGCTGGGTCAGTTTATTACAGGTCCCGGCAGGCAAATACCTTAAAAAACCCGGTGCGTCAGCTCATACACCTCATTTTGCTGCATAAATGAGAAGTGGCGGGATAAAAGCACCTCGGACTTTAATTAAAGCATTCCAAGCTGATATGTCAACCTTTTTCGATAGTTTTGCGCCCCGATCACCATAAA
>JASEHB010000273.1 GCA_030018745.1 Desulfatibacillaceae bacterium
TGTCCATATCATTGGGGCCTGGGCTTCTGGGCCAGGTTTTTGACGGCCTGGGCAACCCCCTGCCCGCCATTGCAAAGGAGCATGGCTATTTTCTGCCAAGGGGGGTGTCCATATCAAGCCTTGATCAGGAAAAGCCCTGGGACTTCACCCCGTTGGCAAAGCCCGGCGATGAGGTCTTTGGCGGCTCTGTTTTGGGAACTGTGCCTGAAAACGAGGTGACCCACAAGATATTTGTTCCTTTTGGAATGAAGGGGCCTTACAAGGTGAAATCCCTTGTCGGCAAGGGCACTGTAACCGTAAGGGATGCCATTGCCCAGCTTGAGGATGCCAATAATGGCAATATTTTTGAGATATTCCCCCGGTTCGACTGGCCTGTGCGCATTCCCATAAAGGCCTATGAGCAAAGGCTCATGCCCGATGAGCCTCTTGTTACCCAAATACGGATAATTGACTCCTTTTTCCCGGTGGCAAAGGGCGGCTCCTTTTGCATCCCTGGGCCTTTTGGCGCTGGCAAGACCGTTCTTCAGCAGGCAACGGCCAGGTTTGCTGATGTGGATATTGTCATCATTGCAGCCTGCGGGGAGAGGGCCGGAGAGGTGGTGGAAACCCTGCTTGAGTTTCCCCGGATAACCGACACCCGCACCGGGCGCTCGCTCATGGAGCGCACCATTATCATCTGCAACACAAGCTCCATGCCTGTGGCAGCCCGCGAATCCTCGGTCTACACGGCTGTCACCCTTGCAGAATACTACAGGCAGATGGGATTGAGCGTTCTGCTTCTGGCAGACTCAACCTCCCGCTGGGCGCAGGCCATGCGCGAAATCTCCGGCAGGCTGGAGGAAATTCCCGGCGAGGAGGCTTTTCCTGCCTATCTGGAATCAAGGATTGCCGGATTCTACGAAAGGGCAGGCCGCGTGCGCCTTCATGACGGGCAGATTGGGTCTGTAACAATAGGCGGTACGGTTTCGCCTGCTGGCGGCACATTTGAGGAGCCTGTTACCCAGGCCACCTTGAAGGTTGTGGGCGCTTTCCTTGGCTTGAGCCGGAGCCGCTCGGATGCGCGGCGCTATCCGGCCATTGCCCCCCTGGAATCCTGGAGCAATTACACCGGCATTCTTGCCCCTGAAAAAGTTGCCTTTGCAAGAAAGCTGCTGCGCCAGGGCAGCGCTGTGGAGCAGATGATGAAGGTGGTGGGCGAGGAAGGAACAGGCATGGACGATTATCTTGCCTTTCTCAAGGCAGAGTTTTTAGATGGCGTTTATCTTCAGCAGGATGCCTTTGATGCAGTGGACGGGGCCACCAGCCAGAAACGCCAGGTAAAGGTATTCGATTTTCTGTTGAATATTTTGAAAACCGATTTTGTTTTTGAGAACAAGGCTGCGGCCTTGAAATTTTTCCACAAGCTGCGCTCTGTTTTTGTGGACTGGAACTATACTCCGGAAGATTCCCCCAGGTTTGAGGAGACAGCCGCAAAGATAGAGCAAAGGCGACTGGAATTTGCCGCCAAAGAGGAATCCTCATGAGAAAGGTTTATGGCCGCATAGATGACATAATGGGCGATGTTGTCACCGTGCGGGCTTTGGGTGTTGCCTATGAAGACCTTGCACAGGTGACCACCCGTTACGGCGTATCATTGGCCCAGGTGATACGGATTGAGGGAGACAAGGTCAGCCTCCAGGTCTTTGCCGGGACCCGCGGGGTTTCAACAGGCGATGAGGTGCGCTTTCTGGGGCGCCCCATGCAGGTGGCTTTTTCCGATGACCTTTTGGGCAGGGTTTTTGACGGCAAGGGCGTTGCAAGGGATATGGGGCCGCCCATTGTGGCGGAAAAAATCGAGGTGGCAGGCCCATCTGTCAACCCGGCCCGCCGCGTCATGCCAAGCCGCATGATTCGCACGGGCATTCCCATGATTGATCTTTTCAACAGCCTTGTGGAGAGTCAGAAACTGCCCATTTTTTCCGTGGCGGGCGAGCCTTACAACCAGCTTATGGCGCGCATTGCGCTTCAGGCCGAGGTGGATGTCATTGTTTTTGGCGGCATGGGCCTGAAATATGATGAGTACCTTTATTTTAAAAGCACCCTTGAGGAATCCGGGGCAATGGGCCACTCCGTGTTTTTTGTGCACACGGCTGCCGACCCCACCCTGGAGGCGCTTCTTGTGCCGGATCTGGCCCTTGCCGTGGCAGAGCGCTTTGCTCTTGATGGCAGGCGGGTTCTTGTTCTTCTCACGGACATGACCAATTTTGCCAATGCCTTAAAGGAAATCGCCATCACAATGGAGCAGGTGCCAAGCAACCGCGGCTATCCGGGGGATCTCTACACCCGGCTTGCCCAGCGCTACGAAAAGGCTGTGGACTTTTCCGATGCAGGCTCCATAACAATTTTGAGCGTGACCACCATGCCCGGCGATGATGTGACCCACCCTGTGCCGGATAACACCGGCTACATCACCGAAGGGCAGTTCTACCTCAAAAACGGCCGCATAGAGCCTTTTGGCTCCCTCTCCCGGCTCAAGCAGCTTGTTAACGAAAAAACAAGGGACGATCATCGGGCGCTCATGGGCAACATGATTCAGCTTTATGCCAGCTCCCGCGAAACCAAAGAAAAAAAGGCAATGGGCTTTGCCCTTAACAGCTTTGATGACAGGCTCATAAAATACGGAGAGCTTTTTGAAGCCCGGATGATGGACCTTGATGTGAATATAAGCCTTGAAAACGCTCTGGATCTGGGCTGGAAAATCCTTGCCCAGTGCTTTGAACCTGAAGAGGTGAGCCTGCGCTCAAAGCTTGTGGAAAAATACTGGCCCAAAGACTGACTATGCCTTACGCAAAGGTAAAACTTACCGTATCCGAGTTAAAGCGCCAGAAAAATCTTCTTGCGCGCTTTGAGAGATACCTGCCCACGCTCACCTTAAAGAAGTTTCAGCTCCAGAGCGAATACAACCGCGCCCAGCGCGAGCTTGCCAGGGCTGATGAGGGATTGGAAGGCCTTTTGCAGGAAGCAAAAGCCTGGGCTGGGGTATTAAACGAGTGGCCCCAAATTGCAGGCCTTGTGAAGGTGAGAAAAATTTCCACCAGCGCAGCCAATGTGGCAGGGGTGAACATTCCCATTTTTGAATCCGTGGATTTTGAAAAAACTCTCTACGATTTCTACCAGGCACCACCCTGGGTGGAGGCTGCCCTGGAAAAAATCAAGGCGCTTGCTGCTGGCTCAATCCGCAGGAATATCGCACAAAAGCGCGCTGCGCTCATTTATGAGGAATTGAGGACAACCCTGCAAAGGGTCAACCTGTTTGAAAAAATCATGATACCAAGGACAAGGTCAAACATAAGGCAGATACAGATATACCTTGCTGACCAGCAGGCAGCAGCGGTTGTCCGGGGAAAGATAGCCAAGACCAAGATCCGGGCCAAGTCTCAAATGCGGGAGGCATCGCCTTTATGATAGCTCCAATGCAATTTGTGGTTGTGGCTGCCAGCGCCTCTTTCCGCGATGACCTTGTGGCAAGCCTTCAGGAGCTTGGCGTGCTTCATGTTGAGCCTTTTGAAAACCCGGATTCCCAATCCCTGGAAAAGGCAAGGAGCAATCTCCAGCTTGTGGATCAGGCCCTTAAAATAATTGATGAAAACAGCAAAGGAAAAGGGGTTGAAAAAAGCGGGCCGCCCCCGGAAAATCCTCTGGAAAACCCCCTTGAAATTGCACGGCAGGCCATCAATCTGGCCCAGGCCAGGATTGAGCTTGTTGCAAAACTTGAAACCATAAAAAGCCAGATAACCCTTCTTACGCCTCTGGGAGATTTTGATCCGGGGGATTTTGCCTTTCTTGCCAGAAACAGGCTGTTGTGCCGCATATACCCCCTGCCCAAAAAGCTTTTCAAACAAACTTCCTTTCCGGGCTTTTACTCTGTTGTGGGAAGGGATAACGGTATAATCCATGTGCTGGCAGAGGTGGATGAGGACTTTTCCCTTCCGGTTGCGCCCCTTGATCTGCCCGAAAAGGGGTTGAATGCCCTTGTTGAGGAAAAGGCGCTTGTGGAGGAAAAAATCCGCCTTGTCAACGAACAGATGGCAGGCCTGAAAACGCATTCAGGCAACCTCATCAAGCTAATGGCCAGGCTTGCCGATGAGCTTGCCTTTGAAACGGTTTTTGCAGGCATGGCCTCCCATGAGCCGGTGGTTGCTGTGGCAGGTTTCTGCCCCCAAAACCAGGTGGAGAAAATTTTTGAGGCGGCAAAGCGGCATTCCTGGGCTGTGCAGGCAGGGCTGCCGGATGACCCGGCAAAGGTTCCCACAAAGCTGGAAAACCCTGGGCCTGTAAAAATAATCAACCCTGTGCTGAAGTTCATGGGTACGGTTCCGGGCTACAATGAAAGGGATATAAGCTTCTGGTTTCTTGTGGCGCTTACCCTGTTTTTTGCCATGCTTGTGGGTGATGGCGGCTATGGCCTTCTGCTTCT
>JASEHB010000274.1:0-569 GCA_030018745.1 Desulfatibacillaceae bacterium
GTTAAGCCCATGCAGCCTATCCACTGGCCACTGGCCAGCTTGGGGATGTATTTTTTTCTCTGCTCGTCTGTTCCGTGGCGATAAAGGGTGTCTGTGCACAAAAAGGTGTGGGCGCCATAGGCCAGGGTCAGGCCGCCGTCAACGCCCGCCTCCCCTAGGGCCTCGCCTGCAAGCACGGTGGTGATGACATCCGCGCCCTGGCCCCCAAGCTCTTCAGGAAAATGAAGGCCTAAAATGCCAAACTCGCCCATCTTGCGGAAGGCCTCAAAATCAAAGGTGCAGGCAAGCTCGTGCTCTGGCATACGGGGTACGATCTCCTTTTTGGCAAAGCGTATTACCTCCTCCTTGAACATGAGCTGCTCTTTGGTAAAGGAAAAATCCATGAATGCCTCCTGAAAGAATATGGAAGTTGCCGGAAATAAAGGTGAAGGCCCGAATTTGCCGCCTGCCGCCAGGATTGAAAAAAGGCCCGGAAAAATATTTTGTCCGGATAAGTCAAAATCGGGCAAATCAGAAAATGAACCTAATTCATTCATTGAACCAGGTTCAATCTTTAAACGAGCTTTCAA
>JASEHB010000274.1:579-4454 GCA_030018745.1 Desulfatibacillaceae bacterium
AGGTTTTTAATTGGCGGCAAGAATTTTTTTAAGATGGCTTCTTTGCTTAAGGCGGGTGCAAGGCGTTACGGGCATAACAGCCGCGTCTTGCCCTGAAAAATGACAGCCTGCTGATTGTAAATGGCTTTATGATTGGCGTTGCTCTGATTTAAGGTGGGGTCAGGGCATTTTTCGCCTTCTGAAGATTTATGAGGGCTGCCTCCATTTGCGGGTTGATTGCAAGGGCCTTTTCAAAGCAGGCGATTGCCTGCCCGATGTTGCCCATATCAAAGAGGATGACACCCATGTTGACCCATGCTCCGGCGTGGTTCGGGTTGTTGGCCACCACCTGCTCAAGCAGATTCAATGCCTGTTGGGATTGCCCCTTTTCAAGAAGCAGGTTTGCCAGGTTGTAGCGGGCGCGGAAAATGTGGGGGTCAAGTTGCAGGGCCGTCTCATAGGACTTTATGGCAGCATCCTTTTCCCCCATGCGGACAAGGGTGAGCGCCATAAGCATATGCAGCACGGCCCGTTTAGGCTCAAGGCTGATGGCCTTTTCAAGGTTATCAAAGGCCTTGTCAATATCTCCAAGCTCCAGATAGGCCCAGCCAAGGCCGCCATAGATAGTCGCGGTTGCAGGTGAAATCTCCCTGGCCTTTTCAAGGTGCCCAAGTGCAAGATCATGGCGGCCTAGGCTTTGCAGGGCATCGGCAAGGTTCACACGGGCGCGGGGGTTGTGGGGGGCTTTTTGCACCGTGTCTGTCCAGAGGTTAAGAGCATCAGCAAAAACATAGTTGCGTGCAATGGTGGCAGCTGTAAGCCCAAAGGCCATTGTTGCTGTCAGCGCCATCCACACAACAAACCAACGCTCTTTTGCCACCCTTTCCAGCAGCCATGCCCCGCCCCCTGCCACAATTGCTGCAATTGCCGCCAGAGGAAGATATACCCGGTATTCCACAGCCATATCCGGCAGGGGATAAAAGCTTGAAGAAGGGGCTATTGCCAGAAAGAAAAATGCCCCGGCAAAGCCAAGGGGCCTTTTTTTAAGGAAAAGGAAAAATGCGCTGCAAACAAGCAGGGCAGCCATAATGGCATAGGGCCAGGCGTAGGCAAATTTTGCGGGATTCCACCACAGGTCAAAGTTCAACCCCAAAGGCCAAAAGGCTTTTTTAAGGTAATAGAAAAGGACCTGGGTTTGGGTGAGGGCATAGGATAATGGCGAAACCTCCGTGAATGCCGTTGCAGCCTGCCTGCCTGTTGCCACAAGGGCCAGAAGAATAAACAGGCCGACAAATGACCCGGCGTAAAGCACCGGGGATGCGGCAAGGGCCTGGCACACACCACGCTTAAAAAAGACCCTGTCATAAGCGTAAATGGCAAAGGGGGCTGCGGCAATTACCTCCTTTGCCCCTGCTCCGGCCACAAGGCAAAGGCCTGCTGCCAGGTGCCACCAAAAAGCCTTTTTCCCCTGCCAGCCCCTTATGGCGCAGTAGAGTGCGCCCAAAAAAAACAGGGCCATGAGCACTTCGCAGCGCTGTGAAATGTAGGTGACAGCACCTGTTGCAAAGGGGTGAACAGCCCAGAGCAGGGCTGCCCCAAAGGCAAGAGGGACTGCCCTTTGGCGCAGAAAAGGCGGAAAATCCTCAAGGGCGAATGTCCGTCTTGCAATGCCCATAAGCAAAAAGGCGCAAAACAGGTGCAGGGCCATATTAACCGCCCGAAACCCCGCAGGGTTGAGTTCCCAAAGGGCGTAATCAAAAGCAAAGGATAAATTGGCCAGCGGGCGGCCGGAAACGGATGTGTAGTCAGGTGGATACCAGGGAGCAAAGTCAGCGCCCAAGCCTCGTATGGTCAAATTGTTTGTGATGTTTATGGAGTCATCGAGCACAAAGGGGGCATTCAGGGCATTGGCCCAGGCAACAAAAACAGCCAGGGTCAGGGCCAGGCAGAACAGGGCCGTGGATCCCGAAAATTTTTCCTTGTTTTGGGACACGAAGACAAAAATCCTTGAAAAACTGAAAGGAAACTAAAATGGCCCGATCTGGCCCACCGGCCTTAAAATCCTTGGCCTTGCATCACTCCTCTTTCCGGGGTTCCTCTTCCTTTTGCTTTTCATAACCCCAGGTGCGGTTGGCCGCCTGGATGGAGCGGATTATCTCCAGGCCCGCCCCGATGAGAAGCACGCCAATGGCCCAGGGCAAAAAGGCAAAAACCGGCATTACTGTCCACGCCTGGGTGGGGTGGGCTGCAATGAGCTGGAGAAGGGCCAGCTCGCCTTCGGCAAACTTGAGAGTTGTGTAGCTCATTCCACCAAGTATGGACGCCCACACAAAACTCCAGCAAAGAATCAGCACCTTGAAAGTATCCATGAAAAAAATGCTCCCTGGCGGCTTTGGGCAAAATGCATGGTAAGTTTAGATGGGCGATTTGTCTGATTTATCCCTAAATTAGAATTGAAAAGCATTGTATGTCAATGCCGTTGTGGCCTTATTGCAGCCTGCCGAAAGAGGTTTTGGCCTGCAATCAAATTTCTTGTTTTAAGCCTTTGGGCAATGATATTGAAAAGCAATATTCCCTTAAAATTGCAGGAGCTGCCCAGGCAATGAATTTGCAAGTCATAAGGCCCCTTGGGGACGAGGAG
Source organism: Desulfatibacillaceae bacterium (assembly GCA_030018745.1). GTDB lineage: Bacteria > Desulfobacterota > Desulfobacteria > Desulfobacterales > Desulfatibacillaceae > JAGVAW01. Next base: position 3,200 of record JASEHB010000274.1, read on the forward strand.
TACCTTTACTGGCTTTTGGATTTTGTTTCCAGAACCAACTTTGTTTTTTCAGCCCACATAAGAGGCGGGCTTTTGCAAAAACACCTTGCCTTTGCCTGCAAGGCCCTTCAAGGGAGGCACCCTCTTCTCAATGCCGCAATTTTGCCTGATAAAGAGCACGGGGCAATATTTGTAAAAACAGCAGAGCCGGTTGGCATCTCCACCCTTTCCCTGGCCCCTTTTTCATCGCGCTTTTCCGGCCCGGAGCATCCCCTTGTGGCTGCCCTTGAAAAGGAGCACACAACCCGGTTTGACACTCAAAAAGGCCCGCTTCTCCGTTTGACCCTTGCGGATCATGGCAATAGCGAAAAAACCCTTGTCTTTTGCTTTCATCACTCCATTAGCGATGCTGTTTCCGCTGTTGGGGTGATCAGGGACACCCTTGCTGCCTGCGCCAGAATAATGGAAGGAAAGCAGCCTGATTTTATTGAGGAGCCTGATGCTGGCCCCCTTGAGCGCCGTATTCCAAAAGAGCACCGCGGCATGGGGGGCTTTTGCGGAATGGCCGGGCACAGCACCTGGCAGAATATCCACAGGCTTGCCATGCGCCCTGTTCATGTGCCGGTGCAAACTTCCTGCTGGCCAGATGAACGGTCCGACAGGCTCATCCTCACAAAATTTGACCAGGATGAAACAGCCCGGCTGCTGCAAAGTGTGCAGAAGCACAACCTCACCGTGCATCCGGCCCTGGTGGGGGCAAAGCTTAAAGCCCTGGCAGAGGAGTTTCCCGATAAAAAAAGGCCCCGGATATGGCAGCTTTCCCTTGTGAATTTGAGGGATCGCTTTGAGGATGCAGTCAGCCCAGATGCCCTTAACCTTATGATTTCAATGGCTGAAACCTGCCATAAGGTGAACAGGGATATACCCTACTGGAACTTTTGCGCTGAAATAAAGGAAAAACTGGCCAAAAAAATTGAAAAGGGCTTTCATTTTTATTACCTGCCCTGGCAGGTAAGGCTTCTCCGCTGGGCGCGCTTTGCCAGAAAAGATGATGAAAACGGCGCGCGCAGCCTTGTGCGTCAGGGCCAGGTTCTGCGGCCCTTTGTTGCGCCGGTAAGCAATATAGGCCGGGTTGATATTGCTTGCGATTACGGCAGTTTTTCCCTTACCGGCCTGCATTTTGGCATGGCCATTTCAACCTCCGGGCTTTTGGGATCTGCCGCCATGACCTTTGATGAGCGCCTTTACTGGAATTTCACTTATTCAGCGCCCACAG
>JASEHB010000276.1 GCA_030018745.1 Desulfatibacillaceae bacterium
CAACCCTGGATTACCGCGGTTGCGGGAATGATGGCTTTAGGGTTTCTCCCCGCAATTTGCTTTTTTTTCGTGTGGTTCGTGTTTTTCGTGGTTAAGGTTGTTGTTTTTGTTATCCATTGCCGTTATTGGCGCTTTGGCGGAAAGGCTGGGTGAACCTTGCGCGTTAAACGCAAGATCCACCCAACCTGCCCCTACTCCCTTATATGGCATTGGGCGCAGGTGGTGGGTGCGCCCTCACGGGTTGCCTTGCCCTGCTCCTGGTTCCAGGCCTTGTGGCAGTCTGTACACATTTTGTGTATGGCCTCTGCGTGAAAGGCAAGCAGTTTTTGCTGGCTCTGGGCTTCCGGCAGGCCCTGCAGGGCGGTTTTCTGCTCTCTGGGCATCTCGCCGGGAATGCTGTGGCAGGTTATGCAGTTTTCAACAAAATCCCCTTCCTTTAAATCGGCCAGGGGCCTGCCGGTTTCATCGTGATGGCACTGGCCGCAGCTTACATTGAATTGCAGATAATGCCGCTCATGGAAAAAGCTAACAATCGGCCTTGTGTGCCTTTCGTAAGCAGGGTTTGCCATTTTTATTACACCTTCTTCCACTTGGGCCGTCTGCTCCTCATCCGGGCCGGGCAGGGCTTGGTCCCTGTGGGAGTCATCCATAAAATCCGGGGCCTGGGGGGCCTCATCGCCAGCAACAGGGGCGATGGTTTGAGAGGCATCCTCCGCGCCTTCAAGGGCCGGGACCTCTTTGGGGGCTTCTGCCGTTGCAACGGAGCGCATAGCCCGCGAAGGCTGGTCAATTGACTGGTCTTTTTGGTCATCAGAATTGGAGCAGGCGCCAGCAGAAAGCGCCAGCAGGGCCAAAGCAGCCAACAGAATAAACCAGAAATGTCTTTTCATTGCAGCACCTCCCTTGATGTTAAAAGCCTTCTTCCATATAGCACAAATTGCCTTATCCGGCACGCAAATTAGCAGGCAGGTCTTTAGAATCAGGATTCCGGGTGAGGCAGATGCAAGGCGCGTTTTGCCTGCCAAGGGCTTTTCCGGTTCTTGACATCCGGGCACGCAGGGCTATAAAAAAGGATGGCAGGCTCTTGGGCCTTCGGGCTTTTGTTGCATCTTAAAAAGGGGTAGTGCGCCCTTTTCCATCCGGCCTTTACATATAACAATATCTGGCAGAAAGCCCTTTTTGTGGGCTTAAAGGAGCGGCTTTTCAAAGGGCCGGGAATTTTCAAGTCATGATACAGGTCTTTCGCAAAAAAAAGCTCATCAATGCCCTGGCCCAAACCCAGAACTATAAAGAGTGGCTCACGATTGCAAAAGAGCTGGATTATCTGGACGGCTTTGAAAAATGGCGTATGCAGGACGAGTCCCCCCATTACAACTACCTTCTGGTGCGCCGCCTCACAGATCAGCTTCGTCAATACCGCCGCGAGGAAAATGTTTACCGGCTTTTAGATCTCTTACACGACAGCCTGCGCCGCGCCCAGGGGGATATTGCTCATCCGGCCCTTTACTCATTCGCACGCACCGGCACAAAAGCCCTTGTGGAGGAATTTTTGGATGAGGCGGAAAAGGGCCTTCGCTACCTGTGCGACAATGACTTTCCCCACCTTTCCCAAGAAAAGAAGGTCAGGCTTTTTTCCCAGGCTGCCGCAAACTTTGGCCGCAGCGCGTTAATGCTCTCCGGCGGGGCGGCTTTTGGCCTTTTCCACCTGGGGGTTGTGGGAACCCTTTGGGATCACGGGCTGCTGCCCACGGTTATCTGCGGCTCATCCATGGGTTCCATGGTGGCGGCAGGAACATGCACAAAAACCGATGAAGAGATAAGGGCCATCCGCGAGAAAAGAAGTGTGATGGACAGAGACGCCTTGAGGCGGCTTCCATTAAGGGACATGTGGCGGGAAAAGGCCTTCATGGATCAGAACACCCTTTTGCGCAACATCCGCGCAAATGTGGGTGATTATACCTTTGCCGAGGCCTTTGAGCGCACGGGCCGCATCCTTAATATATCCGTATCCCCCACCCGCATGGGCATGAAGCCCAGAGTCTTGAACTACATAACCGCCCCCAATGTGGTTATTGCAACAGCCGCCTGCGCGTCATCCTGCGTTCCGGGGGTCTTCCCCCCTGCAAAGCTCATGGCAAAGGACAGAACAGGCCAGCTATTGCCTTACATGGCCAATGAAAAATGGGTGGACGGCACCATCCGGGGGGATATTCCCGTCATGCGCCTTGCCCGGCTGCACAATGTGAACCATTACATCGTGAGCCAGACCAACCCCCATGTTCTGCCTTTTCTGCTTTATCACGACCGCAAGGGCATTGTGCCTTTCACCGTGGAGCTTGTGGGCACGGTTTTTCAGGCCCAGGTGTCCCAGGCTTTAAATGTTATGCGCCACAGGGTTCATGTAAGCCCCTGGCGGCCCATTTTAGACCAGCTCTATGCTGTAACCGGCCAGCAGTATCTGGGCGATGTAACCGTGCACCCCGCCTTTTCGCCCTGGATGTACCGCAAGCTCTTTAAAAACCCCACCCAGGAGGAAATGGAGCGCTTCACCCTGGAAGGCGAGCGGGCCACCTGGCCCAAACTTGCCATGATTGCAAACCAGACCCGCATAAGCCGGGTTTTTGACCAGTGCCTTAAAAAACTTGTGCCATCAAACCACACAGTTGAGGCCCGCCCCCTTTAAGGGGCCTTACCCACAACCAGCAAAGGAGAAATTTGATGAGCAGCAAAGACAATGACCTGATCATAAGAGTGGACATGGCCGAGCTTTTCACGGATTTTCTTCCCAAGCTGGCGGCCCAGTACATGGCCATTTCCGGCGCTGCAAATGAGCTTGCAGCAACAGACTTTTCCATTGTGGCGGAAATTTCCGGCAGAGTTTTTTCCTACACCGCAAAAAACGGGGTGGATATTGAGGCAAGGGAGGGCGAAATCCCCAACCCCAAAGTGCGAATATCCATCTCCCGCCAGGACATGGAAAAGTTCATCCAGCTCAAGAATATTGATATGCTTATAGGGATGCAGGGTGCGCTCAACCGCAAAAATTACGACCTCATCAACAAATACAAGGGCGAATGCGAGTTTGTTCTGGAGATAAATCCCGGCGAATTTGCAACAATCCGGGTGGTTTTCAACGGCGCATCATCCCCCAAAGCCCTTTTCCGCCTTTCCATGGATAGCGCCCGCGCCCTTTTGGGCCGCCAGGCAAACCCTGTGCAGCTTTTCATGTCCGGTTCCATGAAAATTGAAGGCGACATTGCCCACGCAATGGCCATTCAGCCTCTTTTTTCCTGAAAAAAGGCGGTCAAGGAAAACATTTGCAAGGGGGGCGGTCAGATGGGTGAAAAGCGTTATAATGTTATGTTTGAAGGCATTGAGGAGGACAAGGACCCGGACGATGTGCGGGCCGCCCTGGCAAAGGTTCTGGACCTTTCCCCTGAAGAGGCCGAAGCCTTTTTGCTGGACGAGCCGACCCTTGTGGCTGTAAATGCAGACAAGGAAACAGCCATGAGCCTGCGCCTGGGAATGTTCCGGGCTGGAGCCATATGCACGGTGAGCGCCTGCGAGGATGTCGGCCTGCCGCCCAAGGAGGCCGAAGTTCCCGGCGGCCCCTGGACGCTGACCACCTGCCCCCACTGCAACACCCGGCAGCAGCCTGCAAGGGAATGCAAGTTCTGCGGAATGCGCATGAAAAAGACCGGCTCCTGAATAGGAGCGACATCTAAAGGGCAGCAAAGCGCACAAAATTAAGGCGGGGAACTTCTTGAAAAAGAAATTCCCCGCTCTTTGTTTAAGGGCGCCTAAAAACCTTGTACGGATCAAAACCTTTTGCTGACAAAGCCCTCTTTGGCTATCTGCCCCTGCGGCCGGTGGGAGTAGTTGCATCGCAACGCATGGGCAGCATTTTGCCGTCCCTTTCCTCCATGACCTGTATGGCATGGACGCCTGCCCCTGAAGTTCTGCCAAGCACATAGCTTATGAAGAAAACATGGCCCTGGGCGCAGACTGTCCGCACAAGCCAGGTGTTAAGCTCCCAGGGCAGATCCCGCTTTTCCAGCACAACAATTTCCTCGGCATCCTGGGCAATGGCGTTGCCAGCAAAGCCGATTGACAGACACATCGCCAAACAAAGGGCGAACGCAATTTTCTTCATGCAGACACCTACCTTTCAAAAAAATGGGTTGATTTTTTTTAGGCGCGACACAGGAGTCTCAAGAGCGCAGTTGCTTGCCGTAAAAACAACATATTCTATCTGCCACGAAAAACGGCCTAATGTCAAGAAACGAACGCAAAAAAGCCTCTCGCAATGATGTTGCTGAACTTTTTGCCCATATATCCAGATGCCCTCTTGCCATAAAGCTTCTTGAAATCCTTATGCCTTTATGGTATGTTTTTTGCTAGTGGAGCCAGGCAGGGATCTGGCAGGGTTGGAGCGGAAAGCAAAACAGG
>JASEHB010000275.1 GCA_030018745.1 Desulfatibacillaceae bacterium
ATTACCGGAACCAGACCACAGGGTCTTTGGCCGCGTTTTTGAGTTGGGGCCTGCGCCAGCAGTCGAAGCGGGCCTTTAAAATGGCCAGGCGCAAAAACTGCTTTCTGAAGGGCATGGCATCCATCTTCTCCTTGCGGGCCAGCTTGCGGGCAAATCCCCCGTTGAATCTGGCAAATTCCGCCTCCGCCTTTTTTGGGTCTGTAACGGCCAGGGCCGCAATTTTTCCGGAGATTAGCGCCCCCACAACTCCATAGCCCCAAAAAGGCTCAATCATTCCGGCCAAGGTTCCGGCCAGTATTTTGTCCTCCCAAAACAGGCCGCACTGCCGGGGGAACAATCCGGGGTCAACCCGTAGCCACTTGTCCGATGAAAAGCCCTCCACCTTTTTTATGACCTTCTTGAAGCCTTCCACTTCCCTGTCCTTTATGGGCCTTCTGGAAAACAGCAGCACATAAATCAAGTTGTTCATCCAGGCGGAATAGGCATAGTCCACGCTGAAGCCGCCCATGTAAATGGCCCCGCCGGCTTTGCCGGCCTCCTTTTTGGCAAGGGCCATGACCCCGTAAACCGGCGCGCTTGCAATTCCCATGTCTTGATACATTTCCCGGTACAGGCCTGTGGCGACAATGCTGCCAGGGGCAAGCGCCTTAAGGGAATCTGGCCCCAGCTCCTTTTTGAACTCGAACTCCACGCCTTCTTTGACGGCAAGCGCAAAAAGCCGGTTATCAATGGATGTGGGGCGACTTCCCCGCTCAACATTGTAAACCGCCAGGTTGTCCACATAGGCGGGCATCTTCAGGCGCCTTTGGTTATAATACATGGCAGGGTATTGATCTGTCCTGACAAAATGTTCCGAAAGGTCAATGCCGATGTATTCCCAGGTTTCTTCAGGCTGCAAGGGGGTGCTGTGGATGGAAGGATGATATTTTTTGGACCCGCCGATGGCCTCCTCCCGGTCTTGAACCAGCACTCTGTAGCCTTCCCGCGCCAGGTTTATGGCCGCCACAAGGCCGCCTAAACCCGCCCCGACAATATTGACTGTCTTCATGAGTTCCTCGCCTTCCTTTGTATATGGATTTTTCTTAAAGGTACTTATCCCAGATAAGCGATTCCGGCAAGGCCGTGGAAAAGCAATAACCAACCCTTACCCTGCCGGGAGCCTATCGCCAGAAAATGGGCCGGGATTTTGCTTTATTTAAAGAGATTGCGCCTGCTTTTTCCGAGGGGCATGGCGGGGCCAAAAGCGTTGCAAGGCGCAGGACAGGACGGGAAAAAAGGGACAGGGGCGGGACAAAATGCCCAGCCAAACAAAAAGGGCTGCGGCTTGTAACCGCAACCCCTTGATTTTCCTGGTGGGCCGTGAAGGAATCGAACCTTCAACCTTCTGATTAAGAGTCAGCTGCTCTGCCTAGTTGAGCTAACGGCCCGGCTCAATAAAGGCCGGTAGTTAGCAAGGCGTCTTATGCTTGTCAATCCTTTTTTTGTCTTGCTTTGGCATTCAGGGCCGCTGTTTGTATAAGCTCCTCATAAGTTGGATGATAATAGACAGTATCGGCCATCTGCTCAAGTGTGTAGGAGCTTGAAAGCATTGGAATGAGCATATGGGCCAGGTGCTCGCCCGCCGGAACGGCCATCTGTGCACCCAAAAACAGTTGGCTGTTTTTGTCGAAGTACAGGCGCAAAAGCCCCTGTCTGCCGCCATCCACTGCCCCGCGCCCGGAAAAGGCTGCATCCGCCTCGCCTATGATTATGGAATCCTGATCCAGTTCGCTGTAATCTGCACCCACCATTGCAACGCATGGGTCCGTGAAAACAATGCCCAGGTTGGGCATTACCGGCGGCTCGCCTGGCTTGTCTGCATTCACCGCGTTTGCGCCTGCCAGAATTCCGTGCCGGGCTGCCAGGTGATAGAGCTGGCGGCCTCCTTCAACATCTCCTGCCATAAAAACGCTCTGCCCCTTGCAGGCAAGGGTGGCAGGGTCGAAAACCGGCAGTCCCTTTTTATTGAGTTCCAGGCCGGAGGCCTCAAGATTAAGGCCGTCCACATTGGGCCTTCGGCCTGTTGCCAGCAAAACAAGGTCAAAGGATTGCTCCCTTTCCAGGCCGCTTTCCATATTCTTTAAGGCAACCTTTACCTGCCCGCCCGCCTCCAAAAGCCTTGCCGAAAAGTTGGTATGCCATTCCAGGTTGGGCTGGTTGTCCAGAATTTCGCCCAAGGCCTCTGTAACCTTTGGGTCTGAAAGGCCTGCGATTTTGCTGCCCATCTCCACGGTTGTAACGCCAAAACCCGTGCGGGCAAGGGCCTGGCTTATCTCTATTCCCAAAGGCCCCATGCCCACCACCAGCACTTTGGGGCCAAAGGTTTTAAGCTCGAAAAACTGGTTGGTTGTGACAATTTTGCCCTCTGCAAGCTCCCATCCAGGGGGGATGACCGGCGTGCTGCCTGTTGCAATGACTATGCTTCTGCACTGGTATTCAATACCATCGGCCACAATTTTCATTGGCCCGGTAAAGGATACGGCGGCAGGGATGAGTTTCTCGCCGAATTTTTTCTGCCCGTTGGCTGCGGTTTTTTGAAAAAGCCTGTCGCGCACGGTACGCACAGCGGCAAGTATTTCGCCTATTTTTGCGGGCCAAGCGCCTTGAGTTTGGTCTGCCGCACAGGCAAAGGCCCTAACCTGGGCGATGAGGGCCTTGCTGGGCATACAACCCACCCTGGCGCAGGTGGTGCCCTGAATGCCGCCTTCAAACAGGGCGAAATTATCTGTCCTTCGTGCAACCTGGGCCGCGGCATAGAGTCCTGCTGTTCCTGCGCCTATTATGGCTGCATCCAGTTTTCGGACGGTCATGATTTTCTCCTCAATAATGGGTTAGGGGGGCAAAATAGGGCCAAGACTTTGTTCTGCCGGATAATTCATGGAGCGGTGAGCCTTGTGGACGCAAAAAGTATATCACAATTGCCGGATATTTTCGATGAATGGAGTGCAATTTGCAGGAAAACCGGGGATACTTTGGAGAAAATTTGCAGACAGAATGAGAACCAGGGCAGCAGAATTGCAAGAGAGCTTGAAAAAAATGTAAAGTCCTTTTATATTAAAAATTCATGTGCCAATCAGGAATGTTTGACTATTCCCGGTCAGGCCAAGGGCAATTTGTTTAAAGATACAATGAAGTTTGCGGTGCGGAATCAGGCCGGGCATTAAAAATCCGGTCCCAAGGTTTTTACTTTTAATTTTGCCAAAAGCTGTAAAAGGAGGGTTTCATGCACGACAAGAAAGCTCTTTGCGACAAAATTCGGGAACTTTACCCCGACATCGGCGCCTGCGGAATTGACATCAAAGTTGATTACGACAAGGATCAAAACTACTTCGTTGTGGATCTGAAAAAGGACAAGCACCAGCTCAAGCATTTTCTGCCTGTGGAGGACGCCAACCTCTGCATGGACGGCAAGCAATGCGTTTCCCTGGGCCTTGAAATAGCCCAGCTGAAGGACAATGTGACCAAGTCCTGACAAGGCTCGCCGGATTGCGTTTATGAGCCGTGCGGGCTTTTTGGCCCGCACGGCGCGCTTTGTTTCTCCGGCTTGCTGTTTTTTAAGGCGCTTTTTCAAAAGGGCACCGGCTGTCCGGCAAAAATCGCGGGCAGAATCTTCTTTCCCTTGCCTGGAGGGGATTATGCAAAATCTGGATGTCAAATTCGGACCCTGGTTTGAAGAGGCCTGGAACCTTTTTAAAAACAACCTGGGTGTGCTGGCTGTGGCAAGCCTTGTGGCCGCGCTTTTGAGCGTGCTCACCCTGGGGATTCTCACAGGCCCCATGATGGCCGGGCTTGTCATCATTGTTCTTGCGCTCAAGGATGGCCGGTTTCCCAAGCCCACAGCCGGAGAGGTGTTTTCAGGCTTCAAATTCTTTTTGCCCACATTTCTGTTCTTTCTGGTCTGGTTCATTCTTCTGCTTGTGGTTTCAGCGGCTTTGACTCTTGTGCCAATTCTGGGCCAGGCCCTTTCCTTTGCTTTGGGCTATGTTGTTTATGCGCTTTTGATGTTTGCCCTGTTTTTTATTGTGGATCAGGGCATGGATTTCTGGCAGGCATCCCTTAAAAGCATAAACACGGTCAAGGAGAACCTGTGGCCCCTGCTGGCCTTTGGCATTGTGGCCAATGTGATAGGCTCGGCAGGTCTTTTGGTGTGCTTTGTGGGTGTAATATTCACAATGCCTTTTTCCATCTGCCTGTTGGCTGTGGCCTATCGGGATATCTTCGGCAGGTCTGCTGCCAGCGCGCCTGTGGTCAAGCCTGTTGAGCCAAGGTAGCTTTTGCCGGATTACCCTTAAACGCAAAGGCCCAAAAAAATGGCAAAGGACATTTCCTGTGAAGGCCAGGAAAGGTGCAGCGGCGATTTCCCAGGCGAACTGACAAGGTCGCGGCCTTCATGGGATGCCTACTTCATGG
>JASEHB010000277.1 GCA_030018745.1 Desulfatibacillaceae bacterium
CCCCATCCTTCTGGATCCACATTTCCGTGGCCATTGCCAAAGCCTGCGCTGCCGTGGCCGTTGCCCCAGCCTGCATCCACATTTCCGTGGCCGTTGCCCCAGCTTGCATTGCCGGATCCATTGCCCCATCCGGCTGCTACATTGCCGTCTCCGTTACCCCAGCCGCTGGCATTGCCGTGTCCGTTGCCATATCCGGAAGCTGCGGCAGCGGCATTTCCGTGGCCGTTGCCCCAGGGTTCGCCGTCACCTTCGCTTGCGTTACCGCCGCCAGCATTGCCGTGACCATTACCCCAAGGCATGGCGGCATTTGCGTTTCCGTGACCATTGCCCCAGTCTGCATTTCCGTAGGCATCGCCCCATCCGCCGACAGCCTGCTCGTCCCATGAGGCGTCATTGTTGGCGTTTCCATAACCATTGCCCTGGCCGCGCATATTGGCGTTTCCATGCCCGTTGCCCCTGCCGGAGAAGTTATCCGGCCGCCCATAGCCCATGGCTATGAGTGAAGGCGGCAGGGGAAGCCCCAGGCCGAGGGCGTTAAGCTCTTCCGGGGTGGAGGGAATTGGCAGGGGAGCGGCAGCAGGCTGCACCCTGTCTGCATTTCCGTGCCCGTTGCCATATCCGGAAGCAGCAGCGTTGCCGTGGCCGTTGCCGCGGCTTCGCGGCGCGCCGGACAAGGCGGCCTGCCGGGCTGCTGCAATGTCCCGCTGGCCACCGGGCTGGCGGTAGGCATTCCGTGCGGATTTGGGCAGCACCACGAAGATGACATTCTTGTACCAGATGTCACGGAATTTGGCTAAAGGCATGGTGAGATTGCCCATTGACGGGTCGGCAATGATTATGTGCTCCTGAAAAACACCCTTTATGACCACAAAGTGCAGATAGCCGTAAAGGTCTATGGATACAATGTAGGGAATTTCAAGTTTCCTCAAGTCGTCAGCATCTGTCCTGTATCCATGTGCTTCATATCCCAAAGCCTCAACAAGGCTTTTCATGTCCAAAAGGGAGAATGCTCTTGTCTCGGATATGCGCTGTATGTCCCCATAGCGCAGCAATCCGTTTATCACATGCATTTCTGTAAGGGATTCACCCAGGTAGTGATTCATAAGGGTGGTGAGGGCTGCCGAGCCGCAGGAATAGTCATAAGCCTGGCGGACAACATTGGCAAACTTCTGCTCTGCAAGGGAGGGAAGGGTGTGGCGACCGCCGCCCAAAGGCGCAGAGGCCAGGGTATCCACATGGTAAATGCCCTGGTCCATTTCACGGGGTTCGTAAAACCCCGTCATTACGGCAACTCCAATTAAAAAACCAACCAGAATGTGCATAAGCTCTCTATGGCTTAAAGTTACTTTTGTTCAGAATAAAATGAACAACCTTCCTTCCCTGTCGGAAATATTTCCAACAGGGAAGGAAGGGGCGCTGCTTTTTAAACGGCAAGCTTTTTTGCATCGGCTGCAAACTCTGCGGGCAACAGGCGGCAGCTTTTGCCTTGTTCAAACAAAGCAGCCCAACGGAGGATTAGTGGGCGCTGATCAGGACGAGAACACTGTCAAGGGTGGCATCAATGGTAAGGATGCCAAGCTTGTCAGCTGTGGGGCCAAGGGCAATTGCGCCAGCATCGACTGCATTACCAACTCCGGCAGCTCCGTCGCCAAGACCCAGAGCAATAGCATTGCTGAAGGTAAGGCCGGTGACTTCAAGAACCAGGTAGTTGACACCCAGGCTTGTGCAGACATCAACAGTGACATTGAGGTCGAGGGCAAGCGGGGTAATGGGCACGATGTACAGTACGCCGCCAATGGTGGTCAGCGGGGCATAGCCGTCATCATCACCCCAGGACACCCAGGTGAAGGAGCTTGAAGCCACTGTCAGGTCAATGGTGAGACCTGTCTGACCGGTGGTTTCGGCCAGCTCGAAGTCAGACACTTGTTCCATGTCCATGAATGCGGTCATGCCTGCCATTGCGCTCATGGGCAGGAAAAGCATTGCTGCTGCTACCAATACGATAAGCTTTCTCATGTTCCATACCTCCCTTAATTAAACTACTTTGATTATGCGAAAGCCACCCCCGCCTGGGCTTGGCGTTTCGCGCTTTCAGGCAAAGGCCCTATGCCAAAGCCTGAAATTTTCTTTTAGTGGCCGCCAATGAGGATGTCGCCAAAGCCGATGGAGATACCCGTCACCCTGATTTCGCCCAGGGAGGGGCCTATTGATGTAGGACCGGTGCCGATAATAACGGCTCCGATGGTCATGTCGCCGGTGATGATGGGGCCGCCCGTGCCAATCTGCACGCGGGATACGCCGGCATTGGTTCCTGCATCAATGGTTACACCGGAAAGGGCGATGGTGGGCAGGCTCAGGTTGCTAAGAATGACCCATCCATCATCTGCATAACCTACAAAACCGTCATCGTCGCCCCAGGCAAAGCCCGTGGCAGAAACTGTCATGCTCATGCTGATGGTGATGCCGGTCTGACCGGAAACATCCGCCAGATCCATGTCCGATGCAGCAGTCATGCCTGCCATGGCCGAGGCAGGAGCCAGCACCAGAAGCAGAATGGCCAGAATGCTCAACTTCTTCATTTTTGTTCCTCCGTGAAGTGTTTTAAACTGCGTTTCGGTTGGGTGTTGACTTGTTTTATACAAAACAGGCTGCTCGCCTGTTGCCCTCAATTTGTGGGTGCTGCTTTTTTTGCTGTTTTGCCTTGTTCCTGCCTGCCCCAAGTCTGCGTGCCAAGCCTATAGAAACAGATTTATGGCTGGGGAAAAATATACAACGCCGTATTGGCGTAAGGCACCAGATCCTGAACAAAAAAACCAAACTGGCTGTAGCCTCCGGTGGTGGTGTTTGAAAGGTTATAGCCCAGGCGCACATCCTGCACTGCCAAAGCACCTATCATGGTTGGAATGCTTATTGCCATGAAGCTGTAACCAGCCGTATTGTTAACCCTGCCCATGTTTATGGCAAGGCCGGAAACCTGCATGCCTCCGGCAAGGTGAGTCCAAGTGCCGTTGGCATTGCCGGAATAGATTGAGGCATTGGTTGCCCCGGATATTCTGCCTGCAAAACGCATGGAGCTGAAATTGAGCCAGGCCCTCAAATCCTGCACTTGAGTTCCGGTGAGGGGGGCCTCCACTCTGCGGATGGCGGCAGAGCCTGCCCCATCAAAGTCATTTATGCCGTAGCTGGCTGCATAAGCATCAAGGGCGCTGAAAGAAATTGTCATGCCCCAGCGGCCTTCCACCTGGGCAAGGTCATCGTCATCCATCAGGGCCATGCTGCCTGCATGGCCGATTGATGCGAAAGCCAAAAGCACCAGTAGCATATATGCCAATTTTTGCATGATAAAAAAGCCTTCTGGTTCCAAAACTAAGGACAAAACGAGCGTAAAATTTGCCTGCTGCCTGGTCTGCCGACCTGTCCCCAAAGCATGGCAGAAATTGCCCCTTAATTTGGAAGGGCTTTTTACGGCTGTCTAAATATATACTTTTCCAGGTCTGCTATTGTCAAGCCGGAAAGTGTGCCGCCATTTAAAGCCATGCCTCACAGGCAGAATATGGCGTGTCACACCGCGACAAGGCTTGGTTAACTTGGTGTTTTATTTAATAAAAAATAAAAACAAACAAAAACCATAAAACTTATGGTTTCATAACCGCCGAGATAGAGGGCAGAAAATCTCATAACGCCCGCCCAATTTCATTCCTGTCAATTTGAAATATAAGTTTAACAGCGGGGTGGTTTTAAAGGCAAGAAAAAAAATATGGAATTGAAAAAAAATCAAATCCCTGATGTTTTAAGGAGCACCGGCTTCAATCCTGGCGCAACCGCTTCCAGTAAGAAGACGATTTTATTCCCCGGCTAAAAAGGGGCTTCCTTTTGGCGGGCTGTTTGTGTAAAAATGCAGGACAACACTTGCAAAAGAAGCACGCCCGGATTTGCCGGGGCCGGGCCTTTCCTGCCAGCAAAAATTCAGGCGTTGAAATTTATTAAGGGCGCACAAGGATTATCTGACATGAGCAATACTGTTGACGAAGTTGGGCATGAAGACCAGGTGGCGGTTCTGAAGGCCGCAGGACAGGCGGATATTCCGGATGCAGGGGGGCAGGCCGGAACTTTGCGCTGGTTTGTGCTGCCCGCGGTTTTTCTTGCCTTGAGTATTGCGGCAGGGCTTTTGTATTTCTCCACCATGCAGATGCCCTTCACCTTTGATGATGTGCAAAACATCCGCGAAAATCCCAGGATGCGCATGGAAGGCTTTTCTCCTGGCGAAATTTTCCATGCAGCCACCGGTCACCCCAATAAAAAAAGGGTTTTTTCCAATTTTAGCTTTGCGCTCAACTACAAGGCTCACGGATGGGACCTGTGGGGCTTTCATGCGGTGAACATCGCCTTTCATGCGCTGGCAGGCATTTTCCTCTTCCTTTTTATAAAGGCAACCTTTGCA
>JASEHB010000278.1 GCA_030018745.1 Desulfatibacillaceae bacterium
TTTACGAAGTCTTTGCACCCACCCTTGCCTACGCCTACCTGGAAAACGCCTTGCGGGCCGCAAAAAAAAGAAGCCTTGCCAGCCACGAAAAACTCATGGGCAGTATCTGCAAGCGTTTGAGCAAAATAGCCTCCCAAAATCCTTTCTCCTGGGACAAAACTCCGCATTCGGCCCAGGAGATAACAAGCCCCGGCCCCCAAAACCGCATGGTCTGCTACCCCTACACAATGCGGATGAGCGCAAACATCCATGTGGATCAGTCCGCATCCATCATAATGACAAGCAGCCAACTGGCTGATGAGCTTGGCATTGCAGCTTCAAAGCTGGTTTATCCCACCGGAGGGGCCACCCTTGAAAACATATGGTTTGTAACCCAAAGGCCCACTCTGCACGATGCCCCGGCCCTTAAAGAGACTGCAAGGCTTGCCCTGGAGCAGTCCGGCGCAAAGATTGATGAAATTTCCTTTTTTGATTTTTACAGCTGCTTTCCCTGGGCAGTGGAAGCAGCATGGGATGCGCTTTTGCTCAAGGAAGATGATCCCCGGCCCATATCCGTAACCGGCGGCCTGCCCTACTTTGGCGGGCCGGGAAGCAACTACAGCCTTCACGCCATTTGCGCAGCAGCAGAAAAAATCCGCGAAAACCCGAAGCACAAAGCCCTTGTAACCGCCCTTGGCTGGTACAATACCAAATGGTCTGTGGGGGTTTACGAGGCAAAACCGGGCAGGCACCCCTTTGCAGAGGTCAACACCGGGCCGGTTCAGCAGCAGCTTTTAAAGAGCGCGCTGCCCGAACCGGAGCCGCAGCCGACAGGGGCCTTGCAGGTGGAAACCTATGCCATTGTGCATGACCAAACCGGCCTGCCCCAAAGAGCCACTGTGATTGGCAGGCTTGAAAACGGGCGCAGAGCGCTTGCAAGGGTAAAGGGCGAGCCGGATTTATTTGCAAGGCTGGAGGAAAAAGAGCTGGTGGGCACAACCGGCAGGGTTTCCCATGATAAGGAAAGCGGCCTCAACTGGGTTGCTCTTGAAGGATAGACAGTTTTTCTGCGCCTCTTTTCGGCATAAGGGCGCAACAAGGCCATCCGTAAGTCCATTATAATAAATCTATACGCTTTTTCTGTAAGGCGCACCGGGCATCAGGGAGCGCACAGAGCCTGCATACTCGCGATACTGCTTTCCGAACTTTTCTTCCAGGTACTCATCTTCCCGCCCTATGAAGAGCTTGAAAAGAATAAATGCAAAAAGCCCTGTGGTGAGCACAAGCCATGAGAGGAAAAGAAAGCCCATGCCAGGGAAGACAAACAGGATAAAAGAGCTGTAAAGAGGATGGCGCATATAGGCGTAAGGGCCGTCCGTGAGCAGAAGACCTTGGGAGAACCCGTCAAAAAGGGCTGAAAGGCTCCATATCCAGAGCATACCGCCCGCCACAAGAAGAACAAGGCCAGGCACAATAAAAACAAATGAGGGCAGAAAATCCATGAGAAAAAGACCCGGAAAAAGCCGGGTAAGGGCAATGGCAAGGCCCAGCCAGGCCAATGAGGAAAAAATAATTGGTCGGCCCACCCCCCATATACTCATCTTGCTGGACATATCCTTATTCCTGTTGGGATATCCGGGCAAAAGCCCCGGCTTTTAGGCCCTGGCCTTTTGTTCTGCATTAAAAAAATGTACAGGAAAAACCCTGCCAGCGCAAGGTGCAGACGGAAAGCCCCTGTTTTTTCAATGGTAGGCTTTACCTTTGGGCCAGGCTTTTTTCAACTGCATCCTCCTTATTTTTTTTGGCCGGGGGCAAGGTGTTTTCCCGTAAGGGGGGGAATCCATCGTCTGCCGTTGTAAGCCCATTTGCCGGGCAGGCCTGTCTGGCGGGTCATGACCGGGGCCTTGACCCATTCCAAAAGCTCCTGGTAAGCGCAGTGAACCTTTAAAAAGATTTCCTGGTCGCCGTCAACATCCGGGTGGTGGCGCATGGCCTGACGGCGAAAAGCCGTTTTTATGCAGGCTTTGGCGTTTTTGCCTTCAAGCTGGCTGCGCGAAAGGGCAAGCACCGTAAGATGTTTCTGGCTAACCTTGGGGGATTGTTTGCATAATGGCCGCACCTGTTCGCGCCCGACAAGGCCTGTTCTGGCCTTTTCCATGATATGCAGGCAGGCCTGATGGCGGCTATTCTTTTCATTGTGCTCCCTCCACCATTCCCTGCCTAAAATTTCGGTCATCTCCATCAAATCTTCGGAGGGCTTTTTGCTGGAAGATCGCTCCCACAAAAAGGTGTAAACCGGGCCAAAGCCCCATATAACCATGTTCAGGACAAGGGTGTCCTGGGTAAATGAGAATGTGGCGTAGCGCACCCGTAAGGCCTGCAAGAGGCCGGAGAGCACGGCAAGCTTGTCCAGCAGGCGCTGGCGGCAGGCAGGGGCGCAGTATTTTCTGCGCCCCAAAAAGGAGGCCTGTCCGCAGGCCGGGCAGACTTTGACCTTACTGCTGGCAGAATGGCTTATGTGTACAAGCGCGTAAGAAGTCATGTCACAAACTTAAGGCCCAAGCCGCCCTGGCGCAAGGCCCCAAGGCCCCTGCCGGGAGCCGGGGGCGTTTTTTAAAGCCTCATCCTGCTCTTTGCGCAGGGCATCCGCCCTTGCCAGGTGTATCATGGCATCTTGCGGCCTGTTCAAATGGTAAAGAAGAACCTGCCCAAGGTTGGCATGGGCTGCAATCCAGGCGGGCTGCAACTCCAGGGCGCGCTCAAAGCCCTGGGCTGAAAGCTCCCATTTTTCCAGCCTTGCTGCAACAATACCTATGTTGAACTGAACCACCGCGTTTTCCGGGTCATAGGCCCCTGCTATTCTAAAAGCACGCAGGGCTTCGGGCAGCTTTTCCTGGCGCAGAAGAACATTTGCCACATTGTTGTGGGCCTTGCCGTAGTCGGGCTTTATGTTGAGCACCTTGTCATAAACCTCAAGGGCTTTTTCCTCTTCGCCCAGGGCCGCATATGCAACACCTATGTTTAAAAGGGCGTTCATGTGGTAGGGATAGGCCTCTATCACCTTTGTAAGGGACTCAATGCCAAGCCCGTATTCCCCAAGCTCAATGTATGCCCTGCCCAGATAGGAAAGCGCCTTTTTGCGGTGCGGGTCAAGTTTGGCCACCATTTGCGCCCGGTCGCGCACAGCCTCCCACAGGCCCATTCTCTCTGCGGAAGTTACAAGAATATATTGGCGATCCGCTTCAATCCGATCAGCTTGCGCCCTTATCGCAATAACAAGGCCGACCAGCAGAAGACCGGCCAGGACAAAGCCTGCCTGCCAGGGCAGTTGAACCGGCTTTTGGGCCTTTATCCCCCTTTCCCAAAAAGAGGCAATTCCCAGATAAACCATAAGAACAAAAGGAGGAATGGCCCTTTGAAACGGGAAGCAGAAAAGGGCCATCACAAGAATGCCAAGAACGCCGCCATAAAGCGAAAGGGCCATAATCCGCCTTTGGGGATTGGAGGAATCTCTTATAAGTCGCCACGCAGAAAGGGTCATGGCTACAAAAAGCCACGCCAGAAAAGCAAAGCCGATAAAACCTGTTTCTGCAAATGCCTGAATATAGTCATTGTGGACATTGGTAAGCTGGGCGTCCTCGGAAAAAATCTTTTCCACCACCGCACTTCGCACATAGGCCGGGTAATGAACCTTATGGTTGCCAAGCCCCACTCCCAGCCAGAAGTGATCCTTAATCATCACCATGCTGTTTCTGTATATGGCCCAGCGCAATTCCTGGCTCACATCAAGGTTGGTGCGCGGCGGCGTGAGATCAACAACCGGAAGCTCATCCTCGTCCGGGTCCACATCCGAGCCGACAGAAATCTGCGTAGGGGGGGTTGGCCCGACTATGGCCTGATGCTCCGGGTCAAACTGCTTGTAAAGCTCCTTCAGGGTAACGCTCACGGTTTTCTGTATTGCGCCCACCCGCCAGATAAAGCCTTTAGGCCCCAGGTTCAGCATCACAAAAAAAACAAGCAAACAGGCCGCCAGGCAAATCCATTTGGCCCTTTTCATGCCAAGGGCCTTGCCGCCCCGCTTTGCCAGGGCAAAAAAAACAACCCCGAAAAACAGGGCCATGAAAAACATGGCCACCCACCCGGCCCTTGTGCCCGTATAAAGCACAAGAACCACCATAAGGCTTGCGGCCATGCCGTAAAGCCAATATTGCCAAGGCTTTTGGGAGATGAGGAAAAAGCCTATTCCCAAAGGCAGGGTCAAAATAACAAAATGGACAGCCACATTCTTGTTGGCAAAGGTTGCTGCCGGAACATAAACCTGATGAATATCGCCCAGCAGGGGGAAATAGGCTGCAAGCTCCATGAACTGGAGTATGCCCAAAGCCACCACCAGAAAGCCGGAAACAAAAATCACATTCAGGATAAACAGGGCATCGCGGCGATTTTGAATGAGGTTTGAG
>JASEHB010000279.1 GCA_030018745.1 Desulfatibacillaceae bacterium
GGTGGGTCATGGAAAGACTCCTTTGTAGGGGGGTTTACGGCCGCCTGAATACAATTGCATACTTCAAACAGGGTATTTGTAACCTGCCCGGCAAATTTTGGCAACCGCCTTTGGCGTATTGTGAAGGGCAAATAAGGCAGGGCTGTTGCATAAATGCCGCTGCCATGATTATATTAAAAAAAATCCCTCCAGGTTTGCAGCCGGGTCTTACCGCAATCCGGCCCGGAATTGGCATAAGGGATGCTTTTCTTTTTTTTGTGGGGCAGGTTTTATGGAACAAGGAGAACCAGCCATGAGTCAGAAAACGGTTATCCTCAATGCCCAGGAAATTGAGCAGAGTATAGGGCGCATTGCCCAGGCAATTTTGCAGAAGCACAGAGGAGACGACTCCCTTGCCCTTGTGGGTATATGGACAAGGGGCGTTTATCTGGCCCGGCGGCTGGCAAAGGTTCTGGAGGCTGCCGGAAGCCCATCCTTCCCCTGCGGGGCAATGGACATAACCCTTTACCGGGACGACTGGACAAGGCTCCACCACCAGCCGGTTCTTTCATCCACGGAAATCGGCTTTTCATTGGATGACCGCACGGTTATTCTTGTTGATGATGTGCTTTTCACGGGCCGCACAATCCGCTCGGCCATGGATGCCTTGATAGACTTTGGCAGGCCCGACCGCATAGAGCTTGCCGTGCTTGTG
This sequence comes from Desulfatibacillaceae bacterium, assembly GCA_030018745.1. Classification (GTDB taxonomy): domain Bacteria; phylum Desulfobacterota; class Desulfobacteria; order Desulfobacterales; family Desulfatibacillaceae; genus JAGVAW01. Next base: position 695 of record JASEHB010000279.1, read on the forward strand.
GATCGCGGCCACAGGGAGCTGCCAATATGCGCTGATTTTGTGGGCAAAAAGGTGGAAACCTCACGCACCCAGAGGGTGAATGTGTATCTTGCCGAAACAGATGCCGCAGACGAGGTTTTGCTTGAAGACCCGGCTTAAAGGCAAATGCTTTGCGGCATTAACTAAAAAAATCGGAACCAGATAAAACCATGCCCAAAATTGTATCGTGGAATGTTAACGGACTTCGCGCAGTAGAGAAAAAAGGTTTTGTCGGCATATTGAACAGCTTTTCGGCAGATATTTTCTGCGTTCAGGAAACAAAGGCCCATAAAGACCAGCTTTCCGATGAGCTGATTAACGCCAAAGGCTATCAGTCCTTTTTTGCCAGCGCAGAGAAAAAAGGCTACTCCGGCGTGGCCTGCTGGGCCAAGGCAACGCCGTTAAATGTCATCTTGGGAATGGGCCTGCCCGAATTTGACAGCGAGGGCCGGGTGCTCACTCTGGAGTATGACGATTTTTTTGTGGTCAACACCTATTTTCCCAATGCCCAGCCTCTGCTTGCAAGAATTGACTACAAAATAGCCTTCAACAATGCCCTGCATAACTTTGCAGATGGCCTTGCCAAACAAAAGGCTGTTGTTGTGTGCGGGGATTTCAATGTGGCCCACAAGCCCATTGATCTGGCCAGGCCAAAGGAAAACGAGGGCAGCCCCGGCTACTCGGAGCAGGAAAGGGCCTGGATGGACAGCTTTGTGGATGCAGGCTGGGTGGACACCTTCCGCATTTTTGACAAAAATCCTGGCAACTACACCTGGTGGTCATACCGCAGCAATGCGCGGGAAAAAAACATCGGCTGGAGAATTGACTATTTTTGCATCAACCAGCAGGCAAAAGAGCGGGTGGCAAGCTCATTGATAGAGCCTGCTGTTATGGGTTCTGACCATTGCCCCATTGTGCTTGAACTTTCCTGAATTTTTTTTTGCTGCCCAGGGAATGACCCTATGCTCCCCTCCATCAACCGGCCTGCCGCCCTTGAACCGGGCGACCTTGTGGGCATTGCCGCGCCTGCCTCGTGCTTTGACATGGGCCTTTACGAAAAGGGCCTTGCTGTTGTGCAAGGCGCTGGTTTTTCCGTAAAGGCGCCCGACTCGGTTTTTTTAAGGGAGGGATACCTTGCCGGGCCGGATTCCGCCCGCGCAAAAGCTCTCATGGATCTGTGGCTTGACCCGGATGTCAAAGCCATTTTCTGCGTCCGGGGCGGCTACGGGTCCATGCGTATTCTGGATTTGCTGGACTGGCAGGCAATCGCAGAATCCCCAAAAATTTTCATGGGCTTTTCCGACATAACCGCCCTGCTGGCAGGCTTTTACAACAGGGGCAAAATGGCTGTCTTTCACGGGCCTGTGCTCACCAGCCTTGCGCGGGATGCAGCAGACCCAAAGGCTCAAATGCTTGCCGCTCTGGAGGCCATGCGCCCGGACAGGGCACTTGTGCTGCAAGCCCTTTCACCCCTTGAAATCTTCCCCGGCAGGGCCTGTGGGCCTGTTGTGGGTGGCAACCTCTCCCTTCTGGCGCATCTGGCAGGCACGCCCTATTTTCCGCACACAAAAGGCGCAATCCTTTTTATTGAAGACTGCGCCGAGGCCCCATATCGTATTGACAGAAAACTTTTTCACCTTAAAATGGCGGGGCTTTTGGATAATCTGGCCGGAGTCGCTGTGGGCCGCTTCTGCCAGTGCGGGCCGGAAGGCGCGGTGGAAAAGGTTCTGCAAAAGGCCCTTGCGCCTTTAAAGGTTCCGGTGCTTGCAGGCTTTGACTCCGGGCACGGGCCTGTCAACGAGGCCTTTCCTTTGGGCATTGCCGCCACCCTGGACACGAAAAAGGCGACCCTTGCCTTTGAATGCCCGGCAACAGCAGCCCTTTAGAGTTGAATTGAATTCTGGCCCACTGCAATAAAATAAACGGAGCCTATACGAATGCCGCAAAAAGAACTTCCTTTTACCACAGGGCAGATAAAAAAACTTGCCGAAGAATACCCCACGCCTTTTCATATTTATGACGAGGCAGGCATAAGAAAAACCGTGCGCAGGCTTATCCGGGCATTTTCCTGGGCGCCTGCCTTCAAAGAGTTTTTTGCCGTAAAGGCCCTGCCCAACCCGCATATCCTTAAAATATTAAAAGAGGAGGGCTGCGGGGCAGACTGCTCATCCCTTGCCGAGCTTGTGCTTGCAGAAAAGGCTGGCATTTTAGGCCCGGAAATAATGTTCACCTCAAACGACACCCCCTGGCAGGAGTTTGTTAAGGCCAGGCAGCTATCCGCAATAATAAACCTGGATGACATAAACCACATAGACTACCTTGAAAAGCACGCGGGCCTGCCAGAAATTGTGAGTATGCGCTTTAACCCAGGGCCGGAGCGCACGGGCAACGCAATAATCGGGGACCCGGCTTCCGCCAAGTACGGCTTCACGCGGGAGCAGGTTCTTGAAGGCTTTTTGCGCCTGCAGAAAAAGGGCGTCAAACGATTTGGCATTCACACAATGGTCGCCTCCAACGAGCTTAACGAGGACTACTTTGTTCAGACCGCGGTGATGCTCTTTGAGCTGGCAGCAAAGGTTTTTGCAAAAACCGGCGCAAAGGTGGAGTTTGCCAACCTTGGCGGAGGAATTGGCATTCCCTACAAGCCGGAGCAAAAGCCCGTGGATATTTTTGCTGTGGGCCAGGGGGTAAAGAAAGCTTACGACGGCATACTAAAACCAGCGGGCCTTGACCCGGTTAGCATATTCCTTGAATGCGGCCGGGCCATAACAGGCCCCCACGGCTGGCTTGTAACAACCGCCCTGCACACAAAGCACATTTACAAAGACTACATAGGCGTGGATGCCTGCATGGCAAACCTCATGCGGCCGGGCATTTACGGGGCCTACCATCACATAACCGTGCTGGGCAAGGAAGATGCCCCTGCCACAAAGGTCTATGATGTGGTTGGCTCACTTTGCGAAAACAACGACAAGTTTGCCATAGACAGGCACCTGCCCGAAATTGAACCCGGAGACATTCTTGCCATTCACGATACCGGCGCGCACGGCCATGCAATGGGGTTCAACTACAACGGCAAATTGAGAAGCGCGGAAATACTGCTGTGCGAAGACGGCACCACGAGGCTTATCCGCAGGGCGGAGACCATGGATGATCTTTTCGCCACCATAGTTTAAAGGGCGGCCCCAGGAAAACGATAGCTGCGTTGCGCTTCGCCGTGCTCTCCTTTCCCTGGAACCGCCCTGTTCGTTGGTGGTTGAAAAACAAAAAACCCCCGGACCGTCATGTCCGCGAAGGCTTTGGATCCAGAATACAATTGGGCCGTTGTCCTTATTGGAATAGATCGTAGGTCGGGTGGTTCTTGCGCGTAGCGCAACGGTTCACCCAACAATTCGGCCTGTGCGCCAAGCGTAGGTTATGCTTAAAAAGAAAGCCTATTCGCTGCCTTCATTGCCACTACTGCCCTTGCTGTCAGGGGAGTTGGATGATGTGGAAGATCCGGGATCGGTATCTGCCGAATTACCTGTACCAGAAAGACCAGGCGCAAGGTTCCCGGCCCCGTCTAAACTAAAAGCGAATCCTGGGCCTAATTCCCCCGCACCTGCCAAACTGAAATTCATGAAATTTTCTGGAGACTCCCCGCCTCTGTTGCATCTGAAAGCAGAAGGCTTTGGCGCAAGGCCTTCTGCCCCGCTGCAACTCATTGGGGCCCTAATTTCAG
>JASEHB010000280.1 GCA_030018745.1 Desulfatibacillaceae bacterium
CGCACGAGCGAGAAAGGAGGGAGCATACTCAAAGTATGTGACCGACTTTCGAGCGAAGTGCAACACAGCCCACGGCTTCCTGGGGCCGCCCTGCCTGGGGCCGCCCTTATGTACTCTAGTCGGCCACTACAAAGGCCCCTGCAAATCCCGCCTCCACCAGGGCCTTTTCGTAGGCTGCCGCCTCTTCCAGGCTTTTGCTGCGGCCCACCCGCACCCGGTGGAAGGTCCGGCCGTCAACTATCGCCTGCTGTATGGTCACATTTTTGTAGTTTCTGCCAAGCTCGGCTGCAAGGTTTCTGGCATTGTTCACATCTGCAAAGGCCCCCACCTGAACCGTGAAATCGCCTCTGTAATAAACATCTGCGCGGGCGTACTGCTCCCCTGGGGGCGCGGCAACGGCCTCCACAATCACAGGGGCCGTGCCAGGGCGGATGACATCAAGCTGCTCTGCGGCGCTGTGGGAAAGGTCAATTATCCGGCCCTTCACAAAAGGCCCCCGGTCGTTTATCCGCACAAAAATTTCCCGGTTGTTTGCCGTGTTTGTAACCTTTACGCGGGTGCCAAGGGGCAGGGTCTTGTGGGCCGCTGTCATGGCGTACATGTCGTAGATTTCGCCATTGGCGGTTTTCTTGCCGTGAAAGTCTTTGCCGTACCACGAGGCAAGGCCCTTTTCCTTGAAGCCTTTTGCATTGGGGATGGGCTGATACCACTGGCCGAAAACCTGGTAGGGTTTGGGATAGCCCTGGGGCTGCTGGGGGGCCGGGGCCGGAGGCCGTGCCTGGCCTGTGGGCGCCTTGCGGGCGCAGCCAGCCAGGGAAAGCGCAAACAGAGCGGCAACAACAAGCGCAAGAACCGCAAGCGTTTTCTTTGGAGCGAAATTCATTTGCAGAAACCCTTTTTTTACAACCAAAGGCGGGTATCAGGAAAAATATCTTTTAACCACGAAAAGCACGAAACACACGAAAAAAGCAAATCTTTTGGGCGAAGTGATTTTGTTGAGCTTTTGCTAATCTGGAATAACGGCAAAGGCCTCCGGCATTGTGAAGGGCCGGATTTTGCTAGCCCAACCTACGAGCCTGCCCTTTTTATTCTGGATTCAAAGCTTTCGCGGGAATGACGGCCTGGGGGTTTTCCCTGTGGCCACAATGACAGGGCTTTGTTGGGTGAACCTTGCGCGTTAAGCGCCAAGAACCACCCAACCTACTCCGCTACTCCGCCTTCTTTGCCTTTGCTCCCGCCTTTTTTGCTCCGGTTTTGGCCTTGCCCGGCTTGTTGAAGGCTATTTCAAGCACTTCATCCATTTTGTCTGCAAAGTGAAAGACAATCTGGCTGCGGACGGTTTGGGGAATGTCCTCCATGTCCTTTTCGTTAACTTTTGGCAGGATTATCTCTTTGATTTTGGCCCTGTGGGCTGCCAGCACCTTTTCCTTTATGCCGCCCACCGGAAGCACCTGGCCGCGCAGGGTAATTTCGCCTGTCATGGCAAGCTCCGGCCGCACCGGGCGGTTTGTGGCAAGGGAGGCGATTGCCGCAAGCATGGTTACGCCTGCTGAAGGCCCGTCTTTGGGGATTGCGCCTGCCGGGACATGGATGTGAACCTGGTTATCCCTGAAAAATTCCGGGGCAATGCCGTAATCCTGGTGGTGGCTGTGCAGAAACGAAAGGGCTGCCTGGGCGGATTCCTTCATCACATCCCCAAGCTGGCCGGTGAGTTTTAAGCCTTTGTCGCCGGGGATTTTTGCAGACTCGATATGCAGAATGTCGCCGCCTGCCTGGGTCCAGGCAAGGCCTGTGACAACCCCTGGCACGCTTGCCCGCTGGCTTTGCTCTGCAACAAAGCGCACAGGCCCCAAATATTCGTGCAGGTCTTTTGGAGAAACAGTGGCCGATTTTATGGCGTCCTCTGCAACTTTGCGGGCAACGCCCCGGCACACGGAGGCGATTTCGCGCTCCAGGTTGCGCAGGCCAGCCTCGCGGGTATAGCTGTTTATGATGGCCGCAACCGTTGCCTGGGGTATTTTTATCTGGCTGGCTTTAAGGCCGTTTTCCTGCCTTTGCCTGGGGATGAGGTATTTTTTTGCGATGTGGGCCTTTTCCTGGGCCGTGTACCCTGCAAGGCGGATGACCTCCATGCGGTCCAGCAGGGCAGGGGGTATGGTATCCAGGATATTGGCCGTGGTGATGAAGGAGACCTTGGAAAGATCAAAGGCCACATCAAGGTAATGGTCTGAAAATGTGTCGTTCTGCTGGGGGTCCAGCACTTCCAGCAGTGCGGATGAGGGGTCTCCCCGAAAGTCCGAGCCGACCTTGTCTATTTCATCAAGCATGAAAACCGGGTTGTTGGCCCCTGCCCGGCGGATGCCCTGGATGATGCGGCCCGGCATGGCCCCCACATAGGTGCGGCGATGCCCCCTTATTTCCGCCTCGTCCCGCACGCCGCCCAGCGAAATTCGCACAAACTTGCGGCCCAGCGCCCTTGCAACGGAGCGGCCAAGCGAGGTCTTGCCCGTGCCGGGAGGCCCCACAAGGCAGAGGATGGGGCCTTTGGAGTCGGGCGCAAGCTTTTTGACAGCCAGATACTCAAGAATGCGCTTTTTTGGTTTTTCCAGGCCGTAGTGGTCTGCGTCCAGAACCTTTTTTGCCTTTTCAATGTCCAGGTTGTCCTGGGTGCTTGTGTGCCAGGGAAGGGCGGTTATCCAGTCCAGATAGGTTGAGGCCACCGTGTATTCGGCAGATGAGGGGTGCATTCGGGCAAGGCGATTAAGCTCTCGCTTTGCCTCGCGGGCAGCCTGTTCGGGCAGGTTAAGCTCCTCAATCTTTTTGGCGAACTCCTCCACCTCCACCTTGGATTCGTCCTTTTCTCCAAGCTCGTCCTGAATGGCCTTGAGCTGCTGGCGCAGGTAGAAGTCCCGCTGGGTCTTGTCCATGTCGCCTTTTATCTGGGCGTGAATCTTGTGCTCAAGCTCCATTATCTCTAGCTGGCGGGCCGCCATTTTGTTGACAAGGCGAAGCCTCTCAAGCACGGACGCTGCTTCAAGAACCTTCTGCTTCTGGGCAATATCCGACTGCATGGTGGAGGCCATGACATCGGCCAGAAGGCCCGGATCATCAACCGTGCGGAGCCACTGGGCCATTTCCTGCGGAATGAAGGGGGCAATCTCAAGCATTTGTGCAAACAGGCGCGAAAGGCTGCCCTTTAAGGCCTCCACCTCGTTGCCTTTGGCGGGGATGTCGTAAAAAGGCTCGATTCTGGCCTTGAGATAGGGCTTGCCGGTTATCCACGAGGCCACCTGGAAGCGGGATATGCCCTGCACAATCATCTGTGCCTGGCTGTCAGAGGCCTTCATCATCTTCACAATGGCAGCGGCTGTGCCGGCCTGATAAAGCTCGTCCGGGTCGCTTATGCCCAAAGCGCCCTTTTTTTTGATGGCCACCACGCCCACCATGCGGTCTGCGGCCATGGCCTCGTCCAAAAGGGCGACAAGATCGGGCTGGCTTACGGTGATGGGCATCTGCATCCTGGGGAACATGACCATGTCCACAACAGGTATTATGGGCAGGACTTTGGGCATATTGTCCTGGGTCTTTTTTTCCTGGGCGGCTGATATGTGCGGATAATTGCTCTCTTGCATGGCATCCTCAAGGGCGCGGCAGCCCGCGCCTGCCAGGAATTTTTTTGGGCGGCAAACAGGTCAGGCACAATCAAATGCCGGAGACCTTTATTTTTGTGGGACCCTGGGCCTGGCGCTTTGAAAGGCGGACCACCAGAAGGCCTTCCTTCAGGTTGGCCTGCACCTTTTCCGGGTCTATTGGCGAAGGCAGGTAAACAATGCGCTCAAAAAACCCGTAGGGGATTTCCGCCAGGTGAAAGCGGGTACCCTCAAACCTGGGCGGCTCGGCCCTTCGGCCTGCAATTCTTATGGCTGCTGCATCAATCTCCACCTCAAGCTCGTCAGGGTTTATGCCTGCAAGCTCGGCAATCACAAAGATGTTGTCCTTGTCCTGGTAAATGTCCATCTGGGGCCGCCAGGCCCGCGATTCCTGGTAAACAGGCCCGGCATTGCCGAAAACTGTTTCAAGGGCGCGGTTGACTGCTGATGCGCCCTGCCTGCCAAGCCCAGGCCCAAAACGGATTTTGATGTAGTCCATGTTCTAAACCCTCTTTTGCCAAACCCGGCACAAAAAAGCATAGCCATTAAAACAATCAAAACACAAAACAGCCAAAAGTGCTTTGTTTTCAAAATGCTGCGCTATTTTAAAAAATAACACAGGGTGGGGGGGCTGTAAAGTGTAGGGTGGAGCCGCCCTGTGCGAAAGGTGGCTGAAGGGGGAAAAACACCTTGTTTTGCCCGGCAAAGTGTGCCCTGTTCTCCTCAATTTTTGCGTTGGCCTGGTATGTCCCTGTTTTATTTTG
>JASEHB010000281.1 GCA_030018745.1 Desulfatibacillaceae bacterium
GCGCATTTAAAATAAGGCTTTGCCGGCATGGGCGGGTTTAGGTTTATTAAGGCAAGATGCGCTTCGACAAAAAAACATAAAAGAAAAAGGCACGCATAATGGTAAAAAAAACAACCCGGCAGACTGCAAAAGCAAAGGGCTTGAGTACAGAGGAATTGCTGGAGCAGACCGTGGCCATACGCACCCAGGAATTGGAAAGAACAAAGGCTCGCCTTGAGGAAGAGCTGCAAAACCGGCAGAGCGCGGAGCAGGCCCTGGCCCTTTCCGAGGAAAAATTCCACAAGGCCTTTATGGCAAGCCCGGACCCAATGGCTTTAAGCACAATGGAAGAGGGCCGCTTCGTTGAGGTGAACCAGGCCTTTTTGGATATTACAGGCCTTAAAATAGGCGATGTCATAGGCAAGACCAGCACACAGCTTGGGCTTTGGAAGGATGCCGGGCAAAGGCAGCGCATTATGAATATTCTCAAAGAAGAGGGTCGATTAAAAAATGCTGAAATAACGACGATTTTTCAGGGCAAGGAAAGGCTTTGCCTGTATTCGGCTGAAACCATCCATATACACCACATGCCCCACCTTGTTACATCTGTAAAGGACATCACGGATCTCAAAAACGCCACCAGAGATTTGAGCCAAAAGGACCAGGAGCTTGAAATAAAGTCCCGTCAGCTTCAGGAAGTAAACGATGCCCTTCGCATTCTGCTTTCCCAGAGCAAGGATGAGATGAAAAAGCTTGAGCAGCGAATTGTGATAAATGTTGAGGAGCTAATAATGCCCTATGTGGCCCGGATGAAGGAGACGCCCCTTTCCGTTGATCAGACCGTTTACATGAGCGTCATTGAATCCAACCTAAAGGAAGTGGTGGCTCCCTTCATGCGCACAATAGTTGCCAAGCACCCCAATCTGACACCCAGGGAAATAGAGGTGGCAAATCTTGTGCGCATGGGCGCTTCCAGCAAGGAGGCCGCAAAAGTCATGGGCATTTCCAAGCGGGCCGTGGAATTCCACCGTGACAGCCTTCGCAACAAGCTTGGCCTTAAAAACAGAAAACGGAACCTGCGGGCCTACCTTTCCTCCATGAACTGAAAAGGTTTTATACAGACGCAGCAAATTTTGCTTCAAACCCAAAAACCAAGGCCCGGCTCATCAGTTGATGCTCCGGGCCTTTTTGCCTGGAAGCCTTTTCTGACAGGCCTGCCGGGCTGCACATTTTTGGCGCATTGACTTTGACACAGACCGCTGATATTCCTGCCTTCATGGAAACAGGCACCATAGTTGAATTCATAGAGAAAAAAGACATCTTCTGCGCAATGGTTGTGCAGATAAAAAATGACAAGGTCCGGCTGCTCACGGAAAACAACCGGGAAGTGAGCCTTGCGGCCAAACGCCTTTTCTGCGCCCGTGGCCGCCTTGACCCGGAACTTGGCCGGGAGCGCATTGTGGCGCTGCTTGGCGGGATAGCCCGCAACCGCGAGCAGATGGCCAAATCAGTAAATGTGGAGGAGCTATGGGAGATTCTCCACACGGAATCCGAGTGGATTGATGCCCATACCATGGCATCATTCGCCTTTTCCGGGCCGGTGGACACAGATCACACAAGTGCTGTGATAAGGGCCTTTTTTGCAGACCGGATTTACTTCAAGTTTGACATAACCCGTTTTTTCCCCCACACAACTGCCCAGGTTGAAAACCTCATCACCCAGGCGGAAAAAGAGGCCGAGCGCCGCCGCCTTGTGGATGACGGATCTGTCTGGGTTAAAAAGGCCATTGCCAACCCGCCAAACATTGTACCCGACTCCATGCAGCCCGTGGTGGATATTTTAAAGCAATTGTGTGTTTTCGAGGACATGGCCCCGGATTACGCTTTTGGCCGTCAGATACTTTCCAAGGCAGGCCTTGACCCCCAGACCGGCCTTTTTGATTTTCTGGTGAGCATAGGCGAGTTTGGCCCCCATGAAAACATAGGGTTACAGCGCCTGGAAATACCCACAGATTTTCCCGAACAGGTTTCCCAAACAGCAGCCGGGATGGCCCAAGCTCCGGTGCACCACGCAGAGCCGTGCGAGCGCCGGGACCTGACAGGCCTTGCCACCATTACCATTGACGGTCAGGCAACCCTGGACTTTGATGACGCCATCAGCATTGAGGAGGATCAGGGCATAACCCGCCTGGGCATTCACATTGCAGATGTGGCCTACTTCATCAAAAAGGACGACCCCCTTGACCAGGAAGCAGCTTCGCGGGGGACCTCCATTTATATGCCGGATCAGAAAATCCCCATGCTGCCCCCTGTGCTGGCAGAAGGGCTTTTGTCCCTCAAGGCAGGCCAGGTGCGGCCTGCCATTTCCATAATGGTCAGGCTCGATTCAGAAGCAACTGTTCTGGATTACGAAATTTTTCCAAGCCTTATCCGTATCCGCCGCCAGCTCACCTACCACGAGGCCAACCTCATGGCAGGCGCAGACAAGGAGGTTATAGCTTTAGCCGCCATAGCGGAAAAGTTAAAGCAAAAGCGCCTTGCAAACAATGCTCTTATAATATCCCTGCCTGAAGTGACCATCTGGCTGGATGAAAGGCAGACCGTAAGCCTGCACAGAATTAACCGGGAGTCGGTTTCCAGAAACCTTGTTTCCGAGCTGATGATTCTGGCAAACAGCCTCATGGCGGACTTTCTTGACCAGCACAACATGCCCGCTGTTTTCCGCTCCCAGCCCGAACCCAAAAAGCGTTTGTTTACAAAGGACCAAGGCTCTCTTTTTGAAAACTGGATGCAACGCAGACACCTTGCCCGATTTGTGCTCTCCCCCTGGGCCGAGCCGCATTCCGGCCTGGGCGTGCCTGCCTATGTTACTGCAACATCTCCCATACGCAAGTATTTTGATCTTGTAACCCAAAGGCAGGTGCGAGGGGTTCTGGGCGTTGAAAAACCCTACACCCAGCACGAAATAGAGCAGATAATAGCCCAGACCCAGGTGCCCCTTTCCAAGGCAGGCCGCCTGTCCACAATGCGCCACCGCTACTGGATTTTGACCCACCTGCAAAACCGCATCAACGAAAAAGAGGAGGCGATGGTCTTGGAGCAGCGGCGCGACCGCTTTGTGGTTCTGCTCACAGATCTGATGATCGAGGCCACTTTGAGCGCATCGGGCCTGCCGGAACTGGCTCCTGAAACAATTATTTCCGTGCGCATAGACAAGGTTGACCCGCGAAACCAGGTGCTCAAAATTTCGGCTGCATAAAAAGCTTTATAATCAATGAGAAATTTTACAGATAAGCCTTTTCCTATGGCAAAGACCATCACAACCAGATACGATGTGGCCGAACATCTGCGCAACCCTGAAGAAATGGCGGCCTACCTTGAGGTATGTCTTGAGGAGGCTGATGGGGATGCGGCATTTATCGCCAAGGCCCTTGGAGATATTGCCCGCGCCAGGGGAATGTCCCAGGTGGCCCGTGATGCAGGCCTTTCCCGCGAGAGCCTTTACAAGGCCCTTTCCGGCGAGCGGGTTCCAAATTTTGATACGGTTTTAAAGGTAATAAAGGCCCTGGGCCTTAAGCTTACAACCTGTGCTGCGGATATTGACAGATAAGAACGCAAACACAGCCGCCACTTTCCACGCAACAGCTTTGAGGTGCAAAAACTGCCGGGGGCAAAAGATTGATTCTTCATGTTCTGCACGGGCTAACCATAGGGCTATCTGCCTTTCTGCTTTTTCTGGTGCAGCCCCTTGTCTCCAAAATATTGCTGCCCTGGTTCGGCGGCGGGTCATCGGTGTGGCTTTCTGCCCTCATCTTTTTCCAGGCCTTTCTTCTGGCAGGTTATGCAGCAAGCCACTGGCTGGCACAAAATCTCCCCCCTGCCAGGCTCTTTGCAGCATATACTGCCCTGATGCTGCTTTCCCTTTTATTCTGGCCAATGGAGGTTAATCTTTTAGCCGAGGGCTGGCACCCCTGGGCAAGAATTTTTGTGCTGCTCTTTTTTGCCGTGGGTCCGCTCTATTTTCTGCTTGCCACAACCACACCCATGGTCCAGTTCTGGATTGCGGCGGATACCCGTGCAAAAAACCGCAATCCCTATGTTTTGTATGCTGTTTCCAATGCAGGCTCCTTTGCCGGGCTTTTGGCATATCCTCTTGTGATTGAAAGGCATTTTGCAGAGCAGGTGCAGCGCATGGGCTGGTCTGCTGGTTACGGGCTTTACCTTGTTCTTGTGGCAGCCTGCGGCATTTTCTACCTTAAGGCCGCCCGTCAGATGCAGCAGACGGAAAGCGTCCTCAAAGAGGCAAAAAGCCAGGCACCCCTTATGCCCAAAGCATCCCGCCGCATTGGCTGGATGCTTCTTGCCCTGCTGCCTGTGGCCGCGCTGATGGCCTTCACCCACCATGTTACAGAGGAAATACT
>JASEHB010000283.1 GCA_030018745.1 Desulfatibacillaceae bacterium
ATGAGCCTTTACCTGGACCTTGCTGCCGAGCCTGTCAAAAGCATGGGCAATGCAAGGGAGCTTATAAAATCAGACCCGCTTCTTTTTGATTTTGTGCGGGTCAAAACCCTGGCCAGCCTGGGAAGCGCAAGGCCTGCCAGGCCTGTGGAGGCAATTGGAACCCCTGTGCAGATAGTTCATGCGGAAAAGGACAACATTTTTCCGGCAGACTACATCAAAAAGCTGTTTGACAGGCTGACCTGCAAGAAGGAGCTCAAAATCTATCCGGGCCTTCCCCATTACATGATTGCCGATTTTGTGGGCGTTTTCGCGCCGGATGTGGTGAACTGGCTCAACGAAAATCTGGCTGTTGCCAGGGCTTGATAAAGGGCATAAAAAGGCTCGATTTTATCTTTGAAATGAAGTAGAAAATATTTTCTACGCATGGTCAGCCAGCCAGCAGCAGGCAAAACGGCCGGCCCGTTGAAACAAAATGGCCCAAACCTTCAACAGGAGTAAAACCTTGTCATACCGAGTTGCAATTATTGCACCCCCCTACCCGCTTGAGGAAGCTCCGGCCCCGCCTTTGGGCGTCTGCTATGTTGCCGCCGCATTCGAGGCCGCAGGCTGCGAAGTGAGGATTTTCGACTTTGTGGTTTCCGAGTACCGCAAGGAAAAGCTGGCCCGGTGGATGGATGATTTCAGACCGAACTTTGTTGGCTCCACCTCGGTCACCATGAACTTTCCCGGTGCAGCAGATATAATGATGGATGTAAAGGATATTGACCCGTCCGTAACAACGGTGATGGGCGGGCCTCATGTTTCCTTCTGGGCGCCCCAGACGCTGAAGCGCTATCCTGGCATTGATTTTATTGTTGCCGGGGAAGGCGAGGTGACCATATCTGAAATGGTTCCGCGCCTTGCTGCCGGGGACCCTCTTGACGATGTTGCGGGCCTGTATTTGAGGCGCGGGGATGAAATCGTCTTCACCGGCACCCGCAAGCACCTGGAAGACCTTGACCAGCTCCCCAGGCCTGCCCGGCACCTTCTGCCCATAAGCCGCTACCTTGCCTTGGGCTTTCCGGTTTCGGTCATCACCAGCCGGGGCTGCCCCAATGCCTGCATTTTCTGCCTGGGCAGGCGCATGGTCGGCCCAAAGGTGCGCTACCGCAGCCCGCACCTTGTTGTGGAGGAAATAGCCCACCTGCTGGGGCTTGGCTTCTGGCGCATAAATGTTGCAGACGACCTTTTCACGGCCAACAAAAAGCGGGTGGCGACCTTTTGCTCGGAAATTGAAAAACGGGGCTTAAAATTCGGCTGGACGGCATTTTCAAGGGTTAACACAATTGACGAGGAAACCCTTGTGATGATGAAGGCCGCCGGGTGCGACTGCATTAGCTTCGGCATGGAATCCGGCAGGCAGGAAATGTTAAACCTCGTCAAAAAAGGCATAACCCTGGATCAGGCGCGGGAGGCTGCCAGGCTCTGCAAAAAGGTGGGCATTATCGGACACGCCTCCTACATTGTGGGCCTGCCCGGAGAAAGCCCCGAAGGCCTGGAGGAAACCGACCGGGTGGCCAGGGAGCTTGGCTTTGTTTACGGCTACCACCACCTTTCGCCCTTTCCAGGGTCCACCATCATGGACAAGCTGGAGGAGTTTGACCTGGAAATCCTCACCGATGACTGGAGCCAGTACGACGCCAACCGCCCCATAGTTCAAACAAGCCGCCTCACCCCGGAAATGTCCAAGGCCTTTGTGGACAGGCACCATGCCCAGTGCGCAGAGGAAATGGCCCGCATTGAAAAGGGCTTTGTTGAGCGAACCAACACGCCGGAAGAGGACTTGCTCATCCTGGGCAACCGCAAGCTGGAAACGGTTTTCGCCATCATTGATACAGACCTTATAGAGCGCTTTGGAACACTTGAGGAAGATGACGGCGACACGCCGGATTCATCACTTGCCGCGGTGAGCAGCCGCATAGCAGGCTTTCTTGGCAAAGAGCATGAGCCGGTGGCAAAGGTGCTGTGGGATTTTTTCAAGAACGGCTACATAGTGCAGGGCCTGCGGAACGGCAAAAAGGCCTGGGTGTGGGCGCCAAACCCGGCTGCTGCGTGGCCGGAATTGGCAGATAAAAAAGCTGTTTAAATAATGGGGCGGTTCCAGGCAAAAAGAGCAAGCCCCTTTTTGCCGCCAGCGCCCCTGGCAATTTCAGGGGGTTTCCGGCGCTGCACTCTGGTAGAAGCGGCTTGCAGATCTCACAAGCATATTGTTTGTGGTTTTGGACATATCCGGATAAACCTGGGCCATGCCGGATCTGCGCAATTCCTTTGAAAAAAGGTCCAGGTCGTTGATAAGTATCTGGATATCATCCTTTTCCATATTCTCAAGGCCTGCAAAGCGCTCCTCAAGCACCCGGAACTGCTTTTGGAAAGCATCTTCCCCGCGGTTGGCGTCAGCAGCATCCGCAGCAGGAAGGCGGATATCCGCCCCGGCCTCCTGGCGGGCAGGGGGCGCTGCCGTTGCAGAGGCGGACGGGGCAGCAGGCCCGGAGAGGGATGCCTCCAGCCCAAAGGGCGCAGGTGCGGCCTGGGTGGTGCTCTCTATGGAAGCCACCCTTTCGCGGGGAATGCGAACCATGCCGCCGGAATATTCAAAAACAACGCTGTTGTTCTCTATCCAGTATTCTTCCGTCACAAAGCTTGCGCCGCTGTGAAGCATAATGGAATAGTTGGCGGACACCGGGGCCGCCATCAGGGCTGCACCCAAAACCAGGGCCGCTGCAAACAGAGCGGCCCTTCTGCTTTTCAAGCCTTTTTTTAAGCTCATGGTTCTGCCTCTAATCCTCCATCATGCTCAAATCGCGCCAGGCAAGCATGGCGTATGTGTCGGAGCCAAGGGCATCCAGGGCTGCCTGAACCTTGCAACTGTCGTAATAAAAAGCCGGGTTGCCCCGCGACCAGTCTCCATCTGTTATGATAGCGCCGTAAAGGTCAAAGTTTCCTCTGGCGTCAACTCCACCTGTTGAAATTATAAGGCCGTGCCAGGCATAGGTTCCCGTAACCGTGACTTCGCCAAGAACAAGCAGAAGCCCGTAG
Organism: Desulfatibacillaceae bacterium; assembly: GCA_030018745.1. GTDB lineage: Bacteria > Desulfobacterota > Desulfobacteria > Desulfobacterales > Desulfatibacillaceae > JAGVAW01. The sequence goes on from JASEHB010000283.1 coordinate 3,076, forward strand.
CTTGTGCCATTGCCCGCAAACTTTATATCGCCCGTTGCAAAAACCACCTTGTAATCATTGGGCGCGCCCCAGGATGTGTTGTAGTTGCCAGGGCCTATGACAACATCGGCAGACCCCTGGAGAGACATGATAAGTGCAAGAATATCAATATCTTCCGGGCCTGTGACCGTTGGGGCGGCATCATAGGGCGGCGGTGCTGCAAAGTGAACCCGGCCTGCTCCCCTTTCAGTTATGGTGGAGGGTGTAAGCGCGTAAATCGCCGGGCCTCCTGGGCCTCCGCACTGGTCATGCCCGTCAACAAAAGGCGCGCCGCGAACCTCCACATCGTCCCTGGAATACACGGTTCCCAGAATCGGCACATCCCCTCCGGGAAGGCGGGCCACTTCCATTTCCCTGGACACAATGGGGCCGTTTGCCCCTGACCTGGCAAAGGCGGTTATAAGGTAGATTGCTGTTCTGGGGTTAACAGCCGGGCCGGTGGTGAAGGGGCCGCTGCTGTTCAAATGAAGAACATTGCCTGGGGCATTTACGGGCTTCATGCTGCCAGGGGCTGTGGAAGCCGTGCCGTCATTGTCGTCGTAATGAGGGTTTATAACCGTGTGGCCCAGCAGTTCCGCATCGCGCTCCCTTTTGTAGCGGATGCGCACCATGTATTCCATTTCGCTTTGGGAGCTGGTGATCACATCGTTTGTGTAAAGGGCATTGAAGCCGGAATCATCGGACATGGAAAAAGGCCCGCTGATGATGTAAACAGACCAGTCCCGCGGGTCATCGCCCACCGCCACGGCCGTGCTTATGGAAAAGGCATTGGCCGAATCCAGCGCAAGGCGGGCCTTTGCCTCCTGCAATGCTGCTTCCGCCACAAAGCCTGCTTCCACATGCTGGCGGTAATTGCGGGAAACCAGAAGATCGCCCGAAGTGGTGAGATATGCAACCGATCCCACAGCCGCCAGAACCATGATGAACATGAGCCCCACCACCAGCACAACGCCTTTATCGCGCGCCCCCAGCGGCATAAGGTGTGTTTTCATGCGTTTCATGGGCTTGCCCCTCCTTGTTGACTTGTTTGCCGTAGCGCGGCCTGCCCGATGCGCCAGGGCTGTATGCCGGATTTTTCCCGGCCTGAAAAGAGGCTGATAAAACCTTGAGTCAAGGTTTTCCCGGAATCAGCCCCTTGATCATACTTGATTGATAATGGTTATCAAATAAATACAGCTTCAAACTGTCTGTAATTACCAGCAAAACAACCTATAAATTCCGGTTCTCCGATCTAAAAAATAATGTTTTTTCCCCTCTTATCAAGCCATAATCGGGCCTTTTGCC
>JASEHB010000282.1 GCA_030018745.1 Desulfatibacillaceae bacterium
GGCAAGGTTTGAATATGCACCGGGCTTAAAGGGGATATCAACCCCCCGGCCGGAAGCCGCGCTCACAAGCCTGCCGGGGGTTTCCACATCCTTGCGCCACACACAGCCAGCGGCGATGACCGTGCCAAAGGCAATGCAACAGGGGCCAACAAGCCCGCCCTGGCCTCCAAGGAAAATAGGCGGCTGCCTTAACATCACGCCCTTTGGCACATCCCCCAAAAGAGAGGGTGTGGCCTTGTCCTGGCTGGGGGTGAAGTTGAAATGAATGTATGAGCTGCCCACCTCGCTGTGGTTTTTTTTGCCTGTGCCGCCAGCCATGAGACAGTCGCAGAAATTGACAAGGCTGCCAAGGGTTACAAAGGGAAACAGTATGGTCTGCTTCAACCCAACGCTGTGGGCTGCGGAGGCGTACTCCTCAAGAATTGTTCCGGCCCTTATATGCGCGCAGGGGCCTATTGATGAGCCTTCCAGAAAAACCGCCTGCTCAAAGGAGCCGCCTTCAAGCCTTACACCCGGCCCCACAAAACAGTCGCAAACTGTTGACGGGCCAAGCGCGCCTATGACAGCCCCCTCTCCAATGAGGGTGCGCGCCCCTGTTATGCGGCAGCCAGGATGAATTGTTGCGCCCGCAGCAATGCGCCCGGTATCCACTTCCGGGCCTATAAAAACCGTCTCCGGCAGGAGGATTTTGACCCCCTGCTGAATAAGAATTTCACATTTTCGAGCGCTGTTTAAGTTCATGGTTTTTAAAAAACCCGGGGCCACGGGGCCTTGATTAAGAGCCTTGCCGTGGCCCCGTCATAAAAAAGGCAGGGGCCTTTTGCTTATTGCAAGGCCCTTAATCGCGGGCGCTTCCAAATATCCGCAGCATGAGCAGGAAAAGGTTTATAAAATCAAGATAAAGGGCAAGCGCACCGATGATGGCTGCCTTGCGGATGGTGGAAGAATCCGCATCCGCAGGCTGGCTCAAGGCCATGTTCTTTATCTTCTGGGTATCGTAAACCGTAAGCCCCACAAAAATGGCCACGCCTATGTAGGTTACAGCCCAATATATGGCAGGGCTTTTCATGAAGATGTTCACCACTGTGGCAAGGATGATGCCGATAAGGCCCATCATCAAAAACCCGCCCATGCTGGTCAGGTCTTTTTTTGTGGTCCAGCCCACAAAGCTTGCGCCCACAAAGGTTCCGGCGCACACAAAAAATGTGGAGGCTATTGAAGCCTGGGTATAGGCCAGAAAGATAAAGGACAGGGTAAGGCCGTTAAGGCCCGCATAGGTCATGAAAACGCTTGTGGCGCGGCCTGCGCTCATTTTGGCGATGCGGGCCGAAAGCCAGAAAACAAGCCCAAGCTGGGCTATGATGAGTATGAAGAAAACCCCCGGCGCACCGTAAACAAGCTGTGTGAGCGGAGGATAATTGGCCGTGAGAAAGGCTATTGCCCCGGTGAGGGCAAGGCCTGCGGCCATCCAGTTGTAAACGCTGCGAACATAGGTATTCACCAGGGCCGTGGTTTGGGGACGGGCGATGGTTCTGGGCGAATTGGCCTGCATCTTTCCTCCTTGCTATTTGCATTGTCAGATTAAGCTAAATTTTTCTCCTGCGCCTTTGGGGCAGGCCCTTTGCACATCAGAGCCTGATCATGGCAAACATAAAGCATGATGGGTGTTTTTGCAAAGCTCTTTGGAATGAATCCTGCCTTTTTCATCCGAATTTGACAGACGGGCTTTATAGGAGCCCTGCTGCGAAAAAAAGCGGCTGGCGCTATTGCTGCCCCAACTCTTGTTCAAGCTGATGGATTTTCTCCTTTAAGCTTTCAATGCGCTCTTTGTCGTCCTGTTGGCTGGAGGTAAGCCTTGGGGGCATATCCATAAGCATATCCAAGGCCCTTTGAAAGGCTTCCATTGCTTTTTGGGGCATATTGTTCTTCAGGTAGGCATCTCCAAGATGATCAAGAATAACAGGCTCGTCATTCACCAGCAAAATTGCTTTTTCCAGAATTTCCAGGGCTTTTTCGTAGCTGCCTCTCTGAAAATGCACCCATCCAAGACTGTCGGTTATGTAGCCGTCATCAGGCCTTGCCTGCAAAGCCCTTTCAACCATTTCCAGGGCTTCGTCCAGTTGGATTCCCATTTCAGCATGGGTGTAGCCGATGTAATTCAAGGCTTCGGGGTTGCCCGGGTCAATTTCAAGCACCCGGCGCATGATGGCAATGCAGTCCTCTTTGCGCCCGGCCTGATCTAAAGCCACCCCAAGGCGGAAAAGCATTGGAATGTCGTTTTCAAATTCAGCAATCCCCTCTTCAAGAAGCGAAATGGCCTGTTCATGCTTATTCAGGCGCTGCAAAAGATCTGCGGCAAGCAGCAGGGTGGCGCGGTCTTTTCCATTCTCATCCCAATGCTTTCTTGTATAAAAAAGGGCGGCTGCCACATCCTTTTCATCGCCCGTGCTTCTTGCCTTTGAAATAAGAGCCTGAATGTGAAAGCGCGTTCCCGGCCTGACCTTGCCATAGGCAATGGCCGCAGTCTCCAGATCCTGGGCCTCCTCCAGGGCAACCCCAAGGAAATAGGCTGTGTCTGGAGTGCCGCCCCCCTGGCTCACAAGTTCATCCAGAATGCGGACAGCCTCATCAAGATGGCCCCGCTCCAGGTAGAAAAGGCCGATTTTTTCGTCAAGCTCACCATCAGGAGGCAGGGAAGTCCTTAACATTGAAAGGACCTGCCCTGCCCTGCCCTTCATACCCTTGTCCAGGTAGAAACCCGCCAAACCGAAGAATACCTTCAAATCAGCTGGAAAGCGCTCAAGCAGTTCCTCATAGGCTGCCACCACCTGATCATCAAGGCCCTCTGCCTCGTAAAGGCCAATGAGCCGGAAAATGGCCTGGGTGAGGTTGGGGTTGATGGTCAGGCTTCTTTCCAGGGCATCAATGGCAGCCCTGTTGTCGCCCCGGCGGATGTGGGTTTCTGCCAGGTAAAGCCAGGCCCGCAGGGAATCAGGCTCTCTTGCGGCCAGATCAAGAAATATCTCCAGGGCCTTATCCCAATTTTCCATCTGAAAATATATTTCGCCGATGGCATAAAGAAGCTCAATACGCTCCGGCGACATTTCAAAGAGCTTCTGGTAAGCCTCCAGGGCAGGATCGTACTCCTCAAGGCCTATAAATGCGGCAGCGGCCATTGCAAGAATATCTTCCTTCTCTGGGTAAAGCTCCAGGGCCTTTTGCATCTGGATTTTTGCAGCGGAAAAATCCTCCTGGCCAAGGAGAATCCGCCCAAGCTCCACTCTGGGGGCAAGGGCCTTGCTGTCCTCGGCAACAGCCCGCTCCAGATAGGATCTTGCCCTGTCTGGATTGCCCTGCTGCTCTAAAAGCATTGCCTGGGCAAAGAGAAAATAGGCTGTCCCCGAAGCCTTTTCCAGGTTGGAGTCCTTTTCTGCCAGAGGCGTTGCCGGATCAGGCTGGGTAAGCTTGACAGAGCAGCCGCCAAGAATTGAAAAAGCCAACAGGCTTAAGAGGATGGCTTTAAAAAAAACCCCGGAGCGGCGTTTTAACATCCTGCCTGTAAATAAAGAGGGCAAATTTTTCCTGCAGATTGTAAATTGCATGAATAAAGCCTGTCTTAAATAGGGCCGCCCTTTTCAAGGGGCGCATTCCAGAAGCAAAAGGCATTGACCTGTAGCCGCCCATCAGAATTTTGCACAAGGTCATGTGGTGACGGGTGGCTCCGGTTCAAAACCACCCTGAAATGTTTCAAAGTCGGGGATTTCCTGTTCCAAAAAGGCCTTGAGCTTTTTTATGACCGCTGTTTCCACCTGGCGGACACGCTCCCTGCTTATGCCGTGGCGCTCCCCTATTTCCTGAAGGGTTGCCGGATCTTCGCAGTAGATGCGCTGGTCGAATATCTCCAGCTCCCTTTTCTTTAAGGTTTTGCGGAAAACAAGAATCTTGTCGCGCAAAAGAATTTCCATCTGCTTGCGGCCCACCTGCTCCTCGGCAGACTGGTCGGAATTGCTCATGAACTCCATGCGCTCTGATTCGCTGTCCTGCTTCACCGGGGCATCCAGGGACAAATCCCAGTTGTCCAGGCGCTGATCCATGTCAATGATGTCCCGCTCGCTAACGCCGAGATTCTGGGACAAAAGCTTGGTACCAGGCTCAAAGCCCTGGTCCAGCAGGCGCTGCTTTTCCTTTTTCAGCTTGAAAAAAAGCTTGCGCTGGGCCTGGGTTGTGCCAATTTTCACCAGGCGCCAGTTGTCCATGATGAACTTTAGAATGTAAGCCTTTATCCAGAAGGAGGCATAGTAGGAGAACTTGACATTCTTATAGGGGTCGAACTTGCGGGCCGCCTGCATGAGGCCTATGTTCCCCTCCTGAATTAAATCCAGCAGGGTTAAATTGGGG
>JASEHB010000284.1 GCA_030018745.1 Desulfatibacillaceae bacterium
CTGGGAAGTTTTTCTGCGGATTTTTTAAACATTCTTGAGCGGGACATCCTTTCAGGAAGGGAGGCTTCAGACGATGGCCGGTAGCAGCCAGCACGGCTCGCTCATGTCTGAAATCAATGTGACTCCCTTTGTGGATGTCATGCTGGTTCTTCTTATAATTTTCATGGTCACGGCCCCGCTTATGATGCAGGGCGTGAATGTGGATCTTCCCCAGACAAGCGCCCAGGCAATGGAGTCGGAGGAGGACAACCTTGTCATAACCGTGAACAAGGATGGCGAAATATTCCTCAATGAATACAAGACCGATGTTGATGCGCTCATGGACAGGCTTTCGCGGATTTATGCTGTAAGGCCCGACCAGCGGGTTTATCTTCAGGCAGACAGGACTGTGCCTTATGGTCTGGTGGCGCGGGTGATGGCCGATGTCAAGGCTTCGGGCTTTTCACGCCTGGGGGTGGTTACCACGCCGCAGGAAAAGGGCGGCAAATCATGAGGAAACGGACGATATGGCAGGCTCCCCGAATTTTATGACGGGCAGCATACCCCTGTCAGGGCCTGATCGCATGGCGCTTTTCATGGTTGGCCTTTCGGTGCTTTTCCACCTGCTTTTTGCAGGGCTTATGCTTGGATTTTCCAAGCTGGAAACTCCGCGCATCCGGCCTCCGGAAATAATTGACATAAGCCTGGTTTCATTTCCTGGGCCTGCCGGGCCTTCTGCCATTGCAGGCCCAGGCCCTGCGCCAGTGCAAACCAAAACAGCGCCGGCAAAGCCCGAAATCCGACCAGAGCCGGTTGCCCCGGCCCCGGCCCCGGCTCCGGCTCCGGCTGCTCCTGAAAAAATAGGCAGCCCTTCCCAGGGCCAGGAGCCGGTAAAAACCTCTTTGAAGCAAAAGAGCCTGGACCGGGAAAAAATACTGCAATCCGCTGTGTCCCGGATAGAGCAGAGCGTGGAGCAGGGAAGGCCCCAGTCTGTGACCAGGGCCATTGACGCCCTGCGGGGGAAAGACCTTGCCCCGCCTCAACCTTCCGGCCAGGCTTCGGGCAGCGGCGGGGCCGGGCCTTCCGGCGTGGCTGTCGGCTCCGGGGGCGGATGGGCAAGTCCTGCCCTGCTCAATTTCTGGTCCCCCCTCATGGTGGATCATGTCAACCGCCACTGGGCCTACCACGAGTTTCTGGTGGGCGCATCGGCAAATGAAAGGGCGGAGGTTGTCATCAAAATAAGAAAGGACGGGACCATTTTGGAGCATTGGTTCATGAGCCGCTCCGGCAACGAGCGGTTTGACCAGTCTGTTGAGCGCGCCATACAGAAGATGAACCCTGTTCCGCCTCTGCCACCGGGCTATCCTGTTGAGCAGCAGGAAATAATTCTCAACTTCAGGCCGCCCAAAAGCTAAAAAAAGCATTAAGGATTTTTATGACAAGAAGCTTTCGCAAGATTTTTCCCCTGGCCCTTACAGGCATCTGCCTGCTTTTTGCCCTGTCCGCCACGGCCAATGCCCAGATTTATCTGGACATCAATGAGCCGCAAATGCGGCGCATTCCGCTGGCCATTCCGGATTTTGTGGTGGAGGCGACCCAGCCATCGGCTCCGGCGGCAGCCCGGCAGGGGGATCAGCTTCTGCGGGAGTTTCTCGCTTTTACAGGCTTTTTCAATATCCTGCCCCCCCAGGGTTATCTTACTGATCTGGGCCGGGGTGTTACGGAGCGGGAAATCCGCTTTTCCGACTGGACAGCCATTGGAGCAGAGCTTCTTATTTCCGGCAGGCTGGTGGATCGCGGCGGGCGCTTGAGCTTTGAATTGCGCCTCTTTGACACCTTTGCCAACACGGTTATTGCAGGCAGGGCTTATACGGCGCACCCTGATCAGGTGCGGGATGTTATCCGCCGTTTTTCCGCGGAAGTCATTTACCGGCTCACCGGCACGCGGGGGGTTTTTGAAACCCAAATCGCCTTTGTCTCCACAGGCCCGGGCAACAAGGAAATCTTTTTCTGCGAGTTTGACGGAAACGCCCCCAGCCAGTTCACCCGCGACAGCATCATCGCCCTTTCCCCTGCATGGTCGTCTGATGGCCGCCACCTTGCCTATACGGCCTACAAGGACGGAGGCCCCCAGCTTTATGTGCGGGATATTTCCACCCGCACAGCCTGGAACATCGCCCACGGCAGCCTTAACATCACTCCGGCGTGGCGGCCGGGAGCCTTTGAAATGGCGGCAACTTTGAGCCTTGACAACAACCAGGATATTTACACATTGACTGGGAACGGAAAAATTATTAAAAGATTGACTAAAGCCTGGGATATTGATGTATCGCCCGCATGGTCGCCGGATGGAAAAAGAATGGCTTTTGTGTCGGAGCGGTCGGGCGGAACGCACATATTTGTAATGAATGCGGATGGAGAGCAGGCAACAAGGCTTACATTTTCAGGCCGCGAGAACACGGAACCGGCCTGGAGTCCCAACGGCCGCTACATTGCCTACACAAGCAGGGTGGCGGGCCGCAATGAAATTTTTGTGATGAATGCAGACGGCAGCCGCCCCAGACAGCTCACGGGCGGAGGGGGTGATAACGAGTCCGCATCGTGGTCGCCCGACAGCACGCTGATAGCCTTTTCCTCCACAAGGGAGGGGGTTTCGCGCATTTTTGTGATGAATGCCAACGGCACGGCCCCCAGGCGCCTGCTTGTTCTGCCGGGACAGCAGAGCCAGCCTGCGTGGTCGCCGTATTTGGCTCAATAAAATAAGGCTTTATGCCGCGAAAGCCGTTTCCGCGTTGTGCGGATGCACGGTTCGCAGTTTCAAGGATTAATTTTCGGCACGAGCAATCAACAAGGAGGAAGTAAAATGCAGAAACATTGGGGGATGGCAGTTATTTTGATTCTGGCGTTTGTTGCCCTTGGTTTCACCACCTCTTGTGCGGTAAAGCCACAAGCCGGGGCCAAGGCGGTTGAATGCGGTGTCGCCCCTGAAACAGATGAGCCTGTCAGAATGACGGGGACCGCCCAGCCGACTGCCGAAGCCATCAGCGAGCAGGAGTTGAGGGCACAGGCCCTGCTTGCCCGCCAGCAGCAGTTCAGAATGGATCAGGAGCTTTTTGAAACCGAAATGATTCATTTCGAGTTCGACAGATCCGTCATCATTCCGGCAGCCGCTCAAATTCTCAACAGAAAGGCAGCCTTCCTCAAGAAGTACCCTGATGTGAGGATACTTGTTGAAGGCCACTGCGATGAGCGCGGCACGCTGGAATACAACCTTGCCCTTGGCGAGCGCCGTGCCCAGGCTGCCAAGAGCTATCTTGTTGACAGGGGCATTGATCCCAAACGCATTCAGACCGTGAGCTACGGCGAAGAAAGACCCATGCGCCCTGAATCCACTGAAGAAGCCTGGGCCTTGAACCGCCGCTGCGAGTTTCGGGTACAATAAAAGGCTTGGCCTTAAAATCCGCAAAACGGGTCAGCACCTGCACAATGCAACCCCCTTGTGCAGACGGTGTGTCACGCCAGGTCTGTTGCATGGTATATGCTGCAAGGACGCCCCGCCCTTTACAAGGGGCGGGGTGTTTTGTCTGTAAGGCAGGGCATAAGGGCGGCAAACAGCATCTTCATTTGTTTGCACAGGCAAAAAGGCAGGGGGATTGGCTTTAAGCCAGCCGATGGCTCTTTCCCCAGCGCCTTTAAAAACGGTCTATCATTGGTTTATTCCGGGGTTTTATTCTCGCATTTGTGCAAATGGCGGTAAAAGGAGGGGCATGGAGGAGTCCATGAGCAAAAATTTCAGGAGCTTTTTTGGGCGTTTTTTGATTTTGCCTTCAGCAGCCCTTGTTTTGCTGCTTGCCGGGGCCTGCGCCACCAGCCAGGATGTGATGACCGTCTATCGCCAGGGCGAGCAGATTGAGCTTCGTCAGAATGCCCTGGATGCCCGCATTGCGGGCCTGGAAGCCGGATTGCAGCAGGACAAGACCGGGGCTGCCCGGGAAATGGAAGCCCTGCGGGACTCTCTGTCCCAGATGCGGATTCTTGTGGACAATGTCCGCATGGAGATGCGGGAGGTTTCCGGCAGGCTTGAGGAAACGGGCTTTTTCATGGAAAGCAAGGTGGGCAGCCTACTGGAGGAAAAAGAGGAAAAGGAGCAGTCCTTGATTCTTCTTTCCGCACGAGTGGCACAGCTTGATGACCAGTTGACCCGCCTGGAAGCTTACATGGGTTTGGATGAAGACTCCAGGGTTGAAGCCGTGAAGCCCCAGGGGGATGAACCAGGGGCCGGCCCAATGGAAACCCTGGACGAGCAGCCTGCCTATGACTATGCCAAGCAGACCTTTGACCAGGGCCACATGGAGGCAGCCCGTAACCAGTTTAGGGCTTTCTTGAAGCGCTTTCCCAAT
>JASEHB010000285.1 GCA_030018745.1 Desulfatibacillaceae bacterium
GGCAAAATTACCGCAGCAACGCGCAATACAACCACTATTGCCAGGGATATGACAAACCACCATATTTCCAGGGAGGAAAGGACGCGGGTGGAGAGTCCGGCCCGGACAATCCTGTACACAGGCCCTGCCTGAATGATAATCACCGCACCTATAAAGGCCGCAGAAAGAATCATGAACAGAAGGCCCCCAAAGCTTGTGACCGATTGGGCAGGGTTTTCGGACTGAAAATCCGGGTAGGCTGCGCCAAGGCCTATGCCAAGGGCAACGATTCCGGGCACAACCAAAAACATGGTGGATACGGAAAGAATCATCATAAAAGGGGTGACGGACAACAACCTGTTTGTGGCTATTATGAGAAACTCGGACAAAAGCAGCAGCGGCGGCAGATAGATGAAAAACTTGACCAGCAGCACGGTTTTTATGGAAACGGGCGCTGCCTTGACAAGCCAGAATGCGTCTTTTTCCAGGCTCACGGCAGGATAGACAAACCGTGCGGCCAGGGCGGTCATGACAAAGGCTGCAAGGCCCATGTTCAAAAAAGCCAGGGTGTTTTGAAGATAATCCGCCCTTATGGGGGCCTGCTCAATGGGCAGCACCTTGAAATTGTAAAGGTAGATGGCAATGAGGGCCGTCATGAGAAAAACCTGGGACCACTGGGTTGAGTCCCGGAAAAAGGTTTTCACCTCCCGTACAAAAAGCGCCCTTGTCGGCCCCTTCCAGAAAGCAAAAGGCCGAGTGCGCCAGTGATTGAGGTTCAAGGGGCCGGGAGTGCTTGTTTTGGCGGTCTGGGATTTGCTCACGCCACGGTAATAGGCCGTTCTGGAAATCCAGACAGCTATGTAGGCCAGGGAAAGGGCCGCGGAAATGGCCAGGGCATTGTGGAAAAGCATGTCACCATAGTTTCCGGCAAGAGCCTCCCTCATGCTGTCAAAGGCCCAGGTGCTTGGCAGAAAAGGCGAGGAAGGGGTCTGCAAAGATGCCATATAGCGCACCAGGGAAAGGGAGGCATCCGGGTCCACAAGGCGCTCCGGCCTTACCAGCCTCAAGGCGACATAGGCCACCAGAAATATACCTATCCCCAAAAATATCAATATGCTGCGAAAGCGGTTGGCAGGCAGCACAAGCACCACCACCATTACCGCAATTGCGGAAATGGCAGAGGCGATCACGCAAAAAGGAAGCAGGGCCGCCAGAATATTGAGATAGAAAACCGGCCCCTGGGAATAAACCATGCCGTATGAGAAAAAGACCGGCAGCGCATAGATGGCCACCATCCATGAGCTGTCTAAAGTGCTTTCAATCCACCTTGCTGTGAATATGTTCTGGGGACTCACAGGCAGGGCGTGGACAAGGTGAAGATCCCTTGAAAGATAGAGCTTGGCAAGGCTTGTTACAACCCCGGAAAAAAGCAGCAAAGCAAAAAAGGTGGGAAAGACCATGGAAAGGAGCTTTAAGGCCAGTATGTCTCCAAAGCCTTCTTCTCCAATGCTCTGGAAATAGGTGAGAACCCGGTAGAACAGGGCGAAGATGCCCAGCCAGAAGGCCAGACCCAGAAATCCGAACAAAACAAAGCGCCATGTGGCGGTTGGGTCCTGGCGGGAGAATGCAGCCCTACGGGCTGCCAGAAACCGGGGCCGCAAAAGCGTCAAAACCGGATTCATGCGGCCTCCGGCTGCTCTTGGGTAAGGCGCAGAAAAACCGCTTCCAGCTCGCCATCTTCAACAAGGGCGACCTTTTTAAGGTCGCTTGTGTTGCCCAAGGCAATGAGCGCACCCCGGTTGATGATGCCTATGCGGTGGCAGAGGTCCTGGGCAACCTCCAGGGTGTGGGTGGACAAAAAGATTGTTGTGCCCTTTGCGGCAAGCTCCCGGATGAGATCCTTGACAAGCCTTATGCCTCTAGGGTCAAGCCCCACCATCGGCTCATCCACCACCAGCAGCTTTGGATCATGCAGCAGGGCCGAGCACATTATTATGCGCTGCTTCATGCCGTGGGAGTAAGAGGCAATCAGCTCGTTGCCCCACTCGTGCAGGGAGAACATCTTTAACAGTTCGTGGGCCTTGTCCGGAAAAATTTTGTCATCCACCCCGTACATGTCCGCCATGAAGCGCAGAAACTCCATGCCGGTTATCTTGTCATAAAGAAAGGGCCTGTCTGGAATAAAGCCGATGATTTTTTTGGCCTTTTCCGGCTCCTTTGCCAGGTCTTTCCCGTCAATGAAAATTTGCCCGGAAGTGGGTATGAGAAGGCCGCCAAGCATTCTTATGGTGGTGGTTTTGCCCGCCCCGTTGGGGCCGATAAAGCCAAACACCTCGCCCTGGCGAATTTCAAGGGACAGATTCCTGACGGCATGGACATGGCCGTAGCGCTTGTTGACAGATTCCAGCAAAATCATGGTTTATGCTCCACAACTTTCAGTTTGAGCCTGCCGATAAGACCCACAATATCTATCTGCTGCTGGGCATCGCCTGCGGCAAAGCGCAGATGGGTCACATCCGCCGGAAACTGGCCCAAAGCCGCATCTGCTGTTATCCACTGGCCCAGGTACAGCGAGTTCCAGGCATGGTAATAAAAACGGCCCCGCTGGTACACCAGGCCTATCTCCATTTTGGCGGGTATGCCCGCAGCCCTTGCCAGGGCCGCCACCAGAACAGCGTGCTCATTGCAGTCCCCCACCCGGTTTTGCAGGGTTTCAAGGGCGTCTGGCACAGAAAAAACAGGGCGCTTTTCCAGGGCCTCATAAACCCAGGAGACTATTTTTTGCGCCTTTTCCAGAGGAGAGTCATCTTCAGTTACTATTTGTGCAAGGGCGTCCTTTATCTGGGGAGCATCAGCCTGGATAAAGGGTGTAGGCTCAAGAAAGGTGCGACCGGCCTCAAATACGGGCGGCGGGCCGGTGTATTGCTGGGCCTGGGAGGTGTCCTCCCTTTCAACAGAAAGGCGGTTTGCCGAAAAGCTCTGACGGCCGCCATCAAGCCCGGCAAGGGCGGCTATCGGGGCATCCACTTCCAGCACAAGCAAGGAAAGCTTTTCCGGGTCTTTAAAACTGACATTGCTTGGCACGGAGGCATACTCGGTGAGATCAACCGTGGTTTTAACAGCCTCATCCGCCGCCAGCATTGCGTCCTCCGGGGTTGTCCGCTCCAGGCGCAGGCCAAGCGCCCCTTCCTCGGCAAGGACCTGGCCTTTTTCATTTATCCATGCAGTCTGCTTGTTTCCCATAAAATCAATGGCAAGCTTTTTTGCATTAACCCGCTCGCCCATGACAGTTATGGTTTCATTGCCGATCATGGTGAGTATTGCCGGACGATACCCGGTGGTGGCAGGGTCGAAAACCGGAAAGGATATGGACTTGCCCGGCTCCAATTTTGCGGCCACGGCAGCATGGGTGAGGGCCGAGCCAAGATAGGGCCGCTCCCGCATGGGTATTTTTGTGCGGCGCTCGTCAGGCCCCTGGCCGGTTACAAGCGCCAGTGTGTCATCTTCCATTTCCCCCCTTGCAACAAAGGAGAAAAGGCCTGAAGACAGCCTGAAGGAAAAGCGGTCAAGGGTGAGATCCGGATGCAGGATGCCGGTTGTGATGAGGCCTATCTCCTGAATCATGCCCATGGCCGAAAGGCGCATGAAAACCTCTTCGGAAAGGATGTAGCCCCCCTGCTCCCGGGAGACAAAATCCCGCTTGGCAAAGCCTATTTTGCTGCCGTGCTGGAAAATGTTCATCCAGACGGTCTGGCCTGCCATATGCTGGGCCATGCTTTGAACAGCCTGGGCATCCGGCCCTTTGGGTACAAAAAGGTTTAGCCGCACAGCCAGAAGGACAGCAAAAGCCAGTATGAAGCCTATGCCCGCCGTCTGCTTCCAATTTAAAAAACGCCTCATCATTCCTGCTGCTTTCTTTTGGGCTGCCCGGCCTTTTTCAGCTCTTCATACACCTTTTGCACCTGCAAAAAGGTCTGCTCCGGGGAGCCGTCATTGTAAATTATGTAGTCAGCCGCCTTTTGGGTTTCCGAAACAGGGGCCTGGGCCGCGATTCGGGCTTCGGCCTGCTTTGATTCAAGTCCGCGGGCAACCACCCTTTCAAGCTGGACTTTTGGGCTTGCAGACACGCAGATGACAACATCCACCAGGCTTTTTGGATCAATGCCTATCTGGGTCAGCAAAGGTATCTCCTTTAATATAAGTGCTTGGGGGTCGCTTTGCAAAATACTTTGGGTCTTTTTTATGTCCGCCATAAAAACTTCAGGATGAACAATGCTGTTTAAAAGAGAGCGCTTCTTGCTGTCTGCAAAAACCTCCTCGCCAAGCTTTTCCCGGTTTAGGGTATTGTCCGGGTTCAAAATTCCCTCGCCAAAGGCCGCTACAATCTTCTCA
>JASEHB010000286.1 GCA_030018745.1 Desulfatibacillaceae bacterium
TGTACTTTTTGTACATCGAGATCCTTGCACAGCGAAGCGCAACGCCGCATACGGCCATTTGGCAAAGCCCCTTATTTCCAGAACTGGCCGCCTAGAGTCTGTATGATCCTCCACCCCTTCCCATCATTAGCCAGCACATCGTTGACCGTGGATTTTTCCTGGTGCACAAGGTCCTGGCGCAGGATTCTGCCCACAATGGTCACATTGTAGCTGGCAACAGCCTTGCCGTCTTGTCTTGCCGAGACTGTGAGGTTTTCAATCCTGTACTCCACCCTGTCGAACACGCTAAAGGAGTTGTCCAGCATCTCCTCCACATCAACAAGGTCTGTGCCGTCTGCGGCTGTCCAGCGGTCGTCCATGAGGCGGACAACCGCGCTGGCATTGCGCTGCTCGTAGGTGCGGGCGAATGTGCGGTAAAACTCCTGCACCTGGGCGGTCACGGCTGCTGCCAGGGACTGGCGGGCCTGGGCAATGTATTCATTTAGTTTGACAATCATGTCATGGCCGCGGCTTATAAGCCCACCGGCGTTGGCCTCATTTGCCGAGGCATAGTAGGCAAGCGTGGAGCCGGGTCCTATGATATTTTCCAGACTTGCGGCCATGTGCCGGGCTTTTTCAATGCCCTCTTCGGAATGGGCCTGCCCGGCAAGCTGCGCCGCCTCTTCCAGCAGCTTTGCAACCCCGGCCAGATGGCTATCCCTGGCAATGAGATACTGCATACGGGAATAGGCCCAGGAAAGGGCGCTGTTGAACCTGTAATAGGAGCGCACAAAAGCCATGGTTGAGGAAAGATAAACCCTTTTGGCAAGGTCATCGTAAATTTCGCGGCCCTCATCCCGCAGGGAATCAACGCTTCTGCGGAAGGCGGCTTCCGAGGAAATGCTGTTGGTCTTTGCAAGGGCTTCTGCCTGCCGGGTCAGGGCGTCAATTTTTGCGGCCCTTTTGGGAAAGCCCGCTGCCATCTCCTTTTTCACAGGCTCAATTTTTTGCTCGTATTGCCTGCGTATGTTTTCCAGCCGGGTAAATACCGGGCCTGCGGCTGGCCAGCCTGCGGCAAGATCCTGGGCATCCACCGGGAACCAGTTGTAGGCGCTGCGCTCGTTCCAGGAAAGGGAGTAGGGATTTGCCACCACATTTAAAATGGCATCAAGGTAAAGAAAGCGCAAAAGCCCAGGAGCCAGATCCATAAGCTTGCTGCGCATGTTTGAAAGGGTGGCCTCCATGCGCTTTTCCGCGCTGTTGTAGGCGCGGTATGCGCTGTCATAGCGGTTGTAGGCATTTGCCGCGGCAGTGTCGCCTGCTGTGAAGCGCTCCTTAATTCCGGCAAGCTCCTCAATGGAGCGGGGAACACGGCTATATTCCTCCCAGTCGTAGCGCATTACTGCAAAGAGGTGGTTTTCGATTTCCTCCTCTTTTACCAGAGAGCGCACAAAGTCTTCGGCTGCGTCTGCTGCTTCGCTTGTGATTTTGCTGTAATAAAGAAAACCCCTGCCATTGTTGCCGGAGCGGTCAAGGTTAGGGTTGATATAGGCGTAATAGGCCTCCTTTTTCAGCTCGTAGATGGCCTCTCCATCCTTTAGGAGAGCATCCGATCCCTGCATGGCGCTCTTTATTTGGGTTGCCTTCCGGGCATTTTCAGCAACAGAGCCAGTCCAGCTCTTTATGGTTTCCTCGCCGGATTTGGCCCCAGCGTTGTAAATGGTCATTGCCATATTCATCTGGGCATAAAGGTTGGAGGGGGAATAGTATTGGCCCGAAGCCGTGCCTGCCCAACTGAAGTAGCTCCACACCATGCGGTTTGGCTCCAGCTCGTTTGCCAGGCCGTCTATTTCGCTTGCAAAGCCGGAAAAGGTCGTGTCAGCAGACTGGGCCGTGCTGTAAATCTCTTTGGCAAAGTCGGCAATCTCCCGAATCTGCTTTTCCCATTCCTCAATCTGCTTGGAGGCGTCTTTAAGGCTCCACACAGGCGGGTTGCTGCTGGTCTGGTTGTAGAGGAAGCTGTGATTCCAGTAGTAAGACCATGCGGCATTGGCAAGGCTGCTGCCGTTAAGGCCTATATTGCGCAGGGGAACGGTTTTCACCTCAATGGTCTTTTCCCATGGATTTATTATCCATGTGTCCACCCGGGTTTCCAGAAGGTTGTCAATGCGCTGGGCAAAGGCTTGCCAGCGCTCGCGCTCGGCCTTTTCCTCCTCCATAAGCCCTTTCATTGGATCGTCAAACTGCGCCTTGTAGGCATCGCTCTCCTTTTTGCTTGCAGCCCAGTAGGCATCAGCAGCAGCGTTGAGCCGGGCAGACGCAGCATCGTAAAGGCTTCTGCGGGTGGCAGCGTCTTCAATGGTGCGCAGCCTGGGCAGAAGCTCATCCCAGAAGTAGCGGCTTGCAGCGGTCCACCTTTCGCTGTAGGGCCTCATCTGCTCCGAGCGGTAGGTGGATGCATCAATGTAGGCCTTTTGTTTGAGCTGGCGGTAGGTTTCTCCGTTGATTTGATTGCCTTTAAGGTCATTCCAGGCGCCCTGGACCGTGGAGAAGGCTGCTCCGTAAGCCTTTGCCTCGCCGGGGTAAAGAACAATCTCCACAGTGGGCGGGTTTTCTATTTTGCGGGCCAGCTCCAGGGCATTGTGCAGGTCCATGTGGCGGCGGATCTGCTCAACATTTATGTCAATCTGCTTGATGCGCTCTTCCAGGGCCTTAACATGGCCGGCAAGCAGGGGAATTGTCTCGTCCAGCTCAAGCTTGGCCTTGTAAATGGCCGTTGCCGCAGGGCCGAGCCTCTCCTGGATGAAGGTGATTTTGCCTGTGATGACAGACTTGGAAAGGGCTGTATCTTCAGGGTTTCTCTGCCAGCGGGTGAGCCATGTACTTTCCACCATGCCGCGGTTATGCAGCAGGTCGGCCACCTGCTGCTTGTCCATTTTTATGGCGTAATCAAGCTGTGTAAGGGCCGGGCCGATGGAACGGACAGTTTCGGAAACAGTGCGGACCCTGGCCTTTAAGGGGGGGTTGTCCATTGCCCCGCCCACCCTATCCTGCACAAAGGTTGCTGTGGCAACAACAACGGAGTTGCCGGGGTTGACCTTCTGCATGGAGTCGTGGGCAACGCTTATGAAGCCCACAAAGGCGTTCCACAACTGAAAGCCTTGCAGCCTTATCTCCTGGCGCTTCAGGTAGTGGTAGGCGTCAATGTATTCCTCGCGGGCTTTTTCAAGTTCCGCAGCTTTTCCTTTGAGGCCGCTCAACTGCCCCTCAAGCTCCTTTTTTTCCTCAAGGAGCTTTTCTATCCACTCCTCTGTGGCCAAAGCAGGGCCGGCAAGGGCCGCAAACACAAAAAGAAGGGCAAGCGCAAGGGCGGCATATCCAAAAAGAGCAGGCAGGCCGGGCCGCCGGGATGCTTTGGCCCTGGGACAGCTTTTAAAATTGCACTCCATCGTTCTTTTCCTTTTTATTGGGCTGGCTGCCCGGCGGGTGTGAGGGCCTGGGCAGCAGCCTGTGCTCTCTGCTGGGAGATGAAAAGCTCGTTTCCAAGGCTCAAGGCCGCAAGGTTGGCCTGCTGGGCAATGGGCGAAATTTTCTGCTGGAGCTTCAGGTTGCAGGCAAGGGCGGCCTCTGCCTCCTCGGAAAGCCACTTGCTCACTTTAAGCCCCAAAATAAGGCCGGTAAGCTCCGGGTCTGCAAGCTGCTCAATGTCGGCGGCTGTCTTGGCATCCTCTTTTTTTATGCGGGCAAGGGCATCGTTTTGTGAAAGGGCCTTTGTGGCCAAGTAGGCATCCACAGCCTTGCGGCAGGCGGCTATTTCATTTCCCATGACCTGGGGGGCTTTTTCCTGGGCTGCAAGGGCCTTGCCAAAATTGTCCAGAGCGGCAAAGAAAGCGCCCTTTTCCACGCCAAGCTCTGCAAGCTGCTGGGCCTGGGTCAGCGAGGCCGTGCCCACAAGCTGCATACGGGCATTATCCAGGGCAAGGGCGGATTTGGAGAGAACATCAAGAGCTGCAACGGCGGTTGAATTGAGATCCTGGGCCGCCTTTGACTCTTTTTCCAGCTTTGCCTGGAGAGCCTTTTCCTCGTCAACGGCCTTCTGCTCGGCGCTCACCGGGGCTGCCTTGCCCTTTGCAGGGGCCTTCTTTTCTGCTGCAATGCAGTTTGCTGCTACAAAGCCTCCAAAAATGACCACAAGAGCCACAAAAAAGATTCGCTTACACATGGCCTTTTCTTCCTTTATGGTAAGGGTGCAAACCAACACTCCAGTTTTATTCAATAGCACAGATAAGCTTTTTTGAAAATGGCTTGCAGGAAATCACAAAGCTAAAATGCAGGGTCTTTGTGTCCCGGCAAAGGGTAAAAAAAACGGCTCCTTAAACCACGAAAAACA
>JASEHB010000002.1:0-2988 GCA_030018745.1 Desulfatibacillaceae bacterium
CTGGCCCACGACGACATCTCGATCAATACCGGTGCCAATGTCATCGGCCGGCTGTTGTCAGGATCCCAACCCTCTGGCGCCGGGGCGATTACCTTGATCTCAAATACTGTTATCGTTCCTTAAGTTAAGGCGCCGTTCAAAAATTATCCGGACTTTTGACCTCATGAGTGTGGCCGAACCGCGGGCTTGCATCTGAAACATCTTGAAGTGAGACCTCCTGGTTTGAAACAGGAAAGGCAAAAAAACACGACCTGGAAAAAATTGCCCATTACGCCGCACTGGCATGGACCCCTTCTGGCGGAGAAAAGGATCTGATGGGCGCTTTGCTGGGTGAGTCCGAAGGAGACAAGTTTTGGCTCGGCATTCTCACAAAGCTTCAGAGCCGTGGTGTCCGCCATATACTCATAGACTGCGTTGATGGGGTCAAAGGCTTTCCTGATGCCATCGGGAGTGTATTTCCAAAACCGAGGCCAGCTTTGCATTGTGCATATGGTACGCAATTCCCTGAAATATGTGGGCTGGAAAGAGCGCAAGGCAGTTGCACGAGGGCTAAAGGCAGGATACCGGTTTGATGAAATGCCAATTACACAGTTTATTTGACAAGCTCAACTTTTGCCCTGACCCACTAAAAAACGGGTTTTTCAGTATCGACTATTTTATGCCGAACTGCTCCAGATAGCGGTAAAGGGTGGCCCGGCCCACTCCCAGAATCTGCGCGGCTTTTTTGCGGTTGCCCTTGGCCTGGGCCGTGGCCTCCAGAATATCCTTGGGGGTGAGGCGGCTGGCGGCAAGGGGGCTGGAAAGGGCTTTATCTCCAAACCCGCGGATTTCCGGGGGCAGGTGCTCCGGCTCGATTATGCTGCTGCGGCATTTCACATAGGCAAACTCTATGGCATTGGCAAGCTCGCGGACATTGCCCGGCCAGTCGTAGCGAACAAGAAGATCCAGAACCTGGGGGGAAGGGCTTAAAGGGGGCCTTCCGTGCTCGCGGGCCACAAGCTCCAGAAAATGCTCCACCAGCACTGGAATATCCAGCCGCCTTTCCTTGAGCGCAGGAACATGGATTGGCACCACACAGAGCCGGTAAAAAAGATCTCTGCGAAATTTGCCCTGCTCCATCATCTTTTTAAGGTTCTGGTTGGTGGCGGAGACCACACGCACATCAACCCTTATGGGCCGCTCGCCCCCCACCCTTTCAAAGGTCTGAACCTGAAGAACCCGCAGAAGCTTGACCTGGACATCCGGCGGCAGCTCGCCCACCTCGTCAAGGAAGATGGTTCCCTGGTGGGCAAGCTCGAAACGGCCTTTTTTATCGGCAACCGCCCCGGAAAATGCGCCTTTAACATGGCCGAAAAGCTCGCTTTCCAAAATCCCCTGGGGTAAAGCCCCGCAGTTGACCACCACAAAGGGCTTGTCCGCCCGTGGGGAGAGATCGTGAATGGCGTTTGCCACAAGCTCCTTGCCTGTTCCTGATTCGCCTAAAACCAGTACCGTGGAGTTGACCGGGGCCACATCCCTTATCTGCCCGAACAGGTCGAGCATTTTGGGGTCCTTGCCCACAAGGCCCCCCAGCCGGTGATGATGCAGAAGCCGCGTCTTCAGGGCCACAAGCTCCGTGTCATCCTTGAAGCTCAAGAGCGCTCCCACATTCTGGCCAAGCTCATCGGCAAGGGGCATTATGGACATGGAAAGCAGCCGCTTGCTTCCATCCATGCGGGTGAAAACGGTTTTTTTGGTTGTGGGGCTGCGTTTTTCCTCCTGGGGCTGGCGCGAGTTGCAGAACTCGCAGTCTCCCCCGCAGAAGCGGCCCGGAAAGACCTCGTGGCAGTCCTGGCCCAAAATGTCCTTCCTCTTGTAGCCGGTTATGCGCTCCGCAGCAGCGTTGAAGTAAAAAATCCGGCGGTTGGCCGTATGGGCAAGCACGCCGTCCGAAAGGGAATCCAGCACCATTTCAAGGTTTTTGCGGGCCATGAAAAGGGCCTTCAAAAGTTGGCTCTGGCCAAGGGTGTTGAGCTTTTCCTCCAGAATGTCCGCTGCAAGACGCAGGGCTGTTTCCAATTCTTTTGGGGAGGTTCCGGGCGGCGGGTCGGGCAGGCTCCAGTGAAAGTTTGGGGGCATACCCGGAAGATTGGGGCGGCATCCCTGGTCAAAGTCGCCCAGGGTTACGGTTATGTCAAAACTGAAAGGCTCCACATCAAGCAGCGTGAGTATGGGCAGGGCGCTTATGTCCGCGCCCCTTTGCTTCATAACCCTTGCAGCCACCGGGTTTAACTGGGCAGGGGACATGGATGCGGCTATTGCCTCCACAGGTTGTGCAAGGAGCTTCTGGGCAAGGCCCTGGGCCATGAGAGCCAGGTTGTTGGCCCCATCATTCAAAAAAAGGATGAGCGGCGTTTTTTGTGAAAAAGGCTGCAAAGGCCCCTCCCTTGCAATCAGTCCTGCTGCCCCTCCTGCTGGTCTGGAGCGGGTTTGGGCAGGCGGTTGCGGGGCAGAATGACCCTGAACGCCGAGCCTTTGCCCGGCTCGGATTCCATTGTTATGCGCCCGCCGTGCTCCTGAATGATTTTTTTTGTGGTGAGAAGCCCAAGGCCCGTGCCACCCGTACCCTTGGTGGTGAAAAAGTTGGTGAAGACCTTCTGCTTCACCTCGTAATCCATGCCCACGCCGTCATCCTCAACTTCATAGATTATGGCATCATCAACATCCATTGTGCGCACAACAACCTTGTTGAGCGGGTTTTCGCTCATGCGGCAGGCGTCTATGGCATTGCCCACAAGGTTGGTCAGGGCCTCGTGCATTCCTTCAAAATCCAGGTCCGCAAAGGCCACAGGCTCCTTTTTTTCGTGAATCAGGGTTATGTTGTGCTCCTTTGCCCTGGCTGCGTAAAGCTCCACCACCTCATCAGCCACGCGGGCCGGATCAATTGGCGCAACCTTTATCTGCCTGCCCTTGGAAAAGGAAAGGAACTGGCGCACAAAAAGCGCAATT
>JASEHB010000002.1:2998-16888 GCA_030018745.1 Desulfatibacillaceae bacterium
TTCTTTCCAGCATATCCATGCCCGTGACCATGCGGTCGGCAGCCCCCTTTTCAACACCGGATTTCAGCATATACATTCCGCCTTCCAACCCGGTGATAAGGTTCTTTATGCCATGCGCCAGGCCTGCAACCGTCTGGCCCACAGCCGCAAGCCTCTCGGCCACAAGCTTTTCCCTTTCAAGGGTTTTCATCTCCGTGAGATCCTGAAAGGAAAAGGCCATGCCCAGGGGCTTGCCTTCAAGCATGAGCCTCATGCCCACAATCCGGGCAGGCAGCCTTTTGCCGTCAAAGGTGGTAAGATATGTGTCCGGCTCATACACAGGGCCAGTAGCTGTTGAAACCCTTGCAAAAAAGCCTTCGGGCAGAACGCTGGCCATCTGCTCGCGGCTTATGTGCTGGCCTGCTGGCGCCTCCAGAATTCTGCGGGCAGCAGGGTTTACAACCGTGACTTCAAAAGCGTCATCCAGGGTCACAATGCCATCAATGCTTGCTGCAACCATTGCCTCCATGAATGTGTAGGCGACTTTCAACTCCTCCTGAAGCCTCAAGGTCTCGGTAACATCAACAGCCATTTCCATTACATAATCAAAGGAGTCGGCAGTCACCCCCAAAGGCACGGTGGTGACCTGGAAATCCACCTTTCTGCCCTTTATGTCCAGCACCTGGGAGGGCGCTGTGTGCATCTGGCCGTCCCCAAAGGTGAGCCGGGCCGGGCACTGGCCGCATTCGTGGTTTTTTCCCTTTAGGGATTCGTAGCAGAACTGGCCTTCAAGGGGGCCGAAGTTCTCCCTCATGCGCTTGTTGGTCTTTATTATCTTGAGGTTGGAATCCAGAATTGAAATGTTGCAGGGAACCTCGTCAAAAAGAAGCTGATACTCCCTTTTCAAAAGCTCGCTCTCGGTTACATCCGTTGATATTTCCAGCAGAAAGCTGACTTCTCCGGATTTGCCGCGCACAGGTATGGTGTGCTTGACATAGCGGGTGAGCCTGCCGTACCGGTTGTAGCCCTCCTCCTGATTGACACGGGGAAGCCCGTCTGCAAAGGCCTCGGAGCCTCTGCATTCCTGGCATACGGTCTGGCGGCTCTTGTAAACGGCAAAGCATTTGCGCTGCCGCCATTCCCCGAACATTCGCTCAAAGGCCTTGTTGGCGCTGACTATGTTGAAATCGCGGTCAATCACGGCAATGCCCATGGGCATTGCATCAAAAAGAGCATTTTCTGTCCAGCGGGAAAGTTCTTCCATGAATCGCCTTTTTGCCGTTGCTATTTAAGGGGTTTTAACAAGCTTTCCTATCATGTCCATCAAGTCCGGCACGGAAAGGGGCTTTTCCAGAAAACCTTCAGGCTCGGCAACAGCCTGGCCTTCTCCGTGGTGGGAAATCACATCTGTCATGAAATTTTTTGCTGACTGCATTCCAGAAAGGATGATCACCGGAATGGATTTCAAATCAGGGGCGGCCTTCAACTCACGGTAAAGGGAAACGCCCGAACGCACGGGCATCATTATATCCAGGATTATGCAGTCAGGCCCAAAGTCCCTCACAACCCCGGCCAGGGATTCATTATCCTGCAAAACCCGCGCCTTGTAGCCCTGATCCTCCAAAAGGGCGGAAAGGTAAACGCGGATATCCTCCTCATCGTCAATGACAAGAACCTTGCCCTTCATGCCACCTCGCAAAAACAGGGATAAAAGCCAAACCTGAAAGTCATTTTCCTACTTTTCTGGTAGAATATCACAATGAGGGAAGGCTTGCAAACATTTGCGGCATCGCACTTTTTAACCGGCTTGTTTTTGCGGGGAGATTTTTATTGAATTTGGCAGGCACCAAGGGTGGCAAAAAAAGCACCACCCCATGAAAACAGAAGGGGGAGCTTTGCCCGGACTGCCCAAAGCTCCCCCCTGGTTGTTTTCTACCTGGTTGTTTTCTATCTGGCTGCACTATTCCTGAATGCCGCAAGAGCGCCAAGCGCAGCGAGCAAAGCAAGGGTAAAGGCTGCAAGCAAAGACGGCTGGCCTATGCCTTTGCTATCAGACGCTGCCCGGACAAAGCAGAAGCCGCCCCCCGAAGCTGACGAGGTGTGCACGCCAATGCTGTCTGCACTGGTTCCTGGGTTGGACCCGCCCGAACCAGGAGGCAAAGGCGGCTGGCGCACAACTGCATCTGCCATCGCGCCGGTAATAAGCTTGCTGCCCCTTTCAACAAGCCTTGCAAACCAGGTTGTTTTGGCCTTTTCCCCGGCCTGGGCTGTAAGGGCGTCCACAGGGATTTTAAGTGTCACGGGCGCGCTTGCGTTGTTATACACCCAGTAGGCCGTGTTGGGGGCCATAAGCATAGTGGCCTGGTAAGCGCCCAATCCGTTGTACTCGTAAAGGGTTTCATTGCGCAGCGGGTTGTTGATGTCCGCCACATTGCTTTGCAGATACCAGTTCTCGCCGTCAAAGGTTAGCACCTTGGTAAAGTCCACAAACCTGTCTGTATAGGGATTTCCTATCATGTTCCAGCCAGGAACAAGGGTGGTCTGGAAATCCGCTGCATTATCCGCCGTGAGGCCGGGTATGGAAACAGGCCCGCCGTTACGGGATATGGCCCAGAAGGCCTGGGCAGGTGACAGGGGGAATCGCTCGTCAAAATCAATGGCCGTGGCTTCCACATAGTACAAGTTGGGGTCGCCCGTGGCAAAGGCAGCAGCATCAAAGGCAAAGAGCCGCCAGTAGCGGTCATCGTAGGCCCCGAAATTGGCCGGATCCGCCAGAAGGCCCCGCACGGAGTCGTTTGCAGCCGGGTTGACCGGGAAACAGACCATGCGGTAGTCGGAAACTTCTGTTCCCGGTTCAAAGGTTGTTCCCACAAACTCCGGCAGAGCCAGAGTGTAAAGGGAGAAGTGGTTGGTATCAAAGGTAACGGTCTGGTTGGGAGCATCCACAACCACAATGGGTACAAACTGCCAGCGGCCAAGCTCCACATCAAAGTAAAGGGCCACAAGGTCGTTTATGGTGCGGCCGGGGCCGTACTCAAATTCCGGCGGTACGGGAAAGAGCACGCTCACAGGCAAGGCGAACTCCGCGCCGTCCGGCGAGAAATTGACAACCGCCGGGCTTGCTCCGCCTATGTGGGGAGCACCGCCGGTAACTTCATAAACAGTTATGGTCACTCCTGCTGCAAGGGAGCCTGCCGGAATGTCTATGGTCATCCCTGTCAGAAGGCCGTCCTCAACAACAATGGTTTCATCCTGCAAGGGGTTGACGAAAAGATCGGCCATGTAGGTGAGATAAACCTGGTTCACGCCAAAAGCGCCGGAAACCAGCTCAAAGGATTGCGGCGCAGCCGCAAACCCCGGCATGAAGCTGGAATCCGTGACTCTGATGTAAACCGGGTTGTCCTCTACCGGCGTTGCACTTAATGGCAGCAGGGTGAAGGGACCCTGTGTTTCGCCTTCCACCAGACCGTCAATCTGCGCAACCGTGCCATCCCCATTTATCAGCACAACACTGTAAGGAGGCGTGCCGCCTGAAACCATGCAGTAAATGGGGGCTGTTTCCCTTTCCTGGCCAGCGCCCAGGATGAGCGCGGTGCTGCGGCTGGGCGTAAGCTTTAATGCAGGCACAACATTAATGGTTACCGGCTCGCCGACCACTTGGCCGCCCGCTGTGGAAACCTGGGGAGAAATCTCATACGCACCGTAAACATGGCCTGCAGCAGGCGTCCAGGTGAGATAGCCCGGAGACTGTCCCGGCATGGGCTGCACAAAGCTCATGCCTTCCGGCGGGGCCAGGGCAAAACCAAAGGATATACCACCGGGATACTCGCTCACGGATGAGAAGGCCACAGAGATCGGGCGGCCTTCCATTGCCATATACTCGCCCCCCACATCATCCACAGGTGCAGGCGGTGTGGGTGTTTCCGAATTTTCGTAGCAGCCCATGTCCGGGGAAAGACCCTGGGGACGGAGCACGCCGCGAAGATCTTCGGCAGGATAGCCCGGCTGCCCGATTGGGGGGGTTGCCGGAAGCGCATCAATGACCTGGGAAGCCGCACCCGGCAGCCAGGGCCAGGGCTGGGGTTCCGCGCCGCCCGGATAGAGGGGATCAACAGAGATGTCCCCTGCTCCCGGGGCAACGCCAAAGTAGTTTCCAAGGGTGTTGTTAAAGATGTTGTTGTAGCCCAGCACAGGCGAATTGGAGTAATCCGCCATTCCAAAGCCAGAGTTGTTGGCAACAATGTTGTAGTGGATTTTTGGAGATGCGTTTTCAATAAAAATGCCGTCCGCACCGCTCTCCACAATGGTGTTGCTTATAAGCCAAGGCGCTGGGTCCTGCGCCCCGGCCACAGTTGAGCGTTTTACGGCAACACCGATGACATTCTGGGCAATGAGGCAGTTTTCGATGAAGTTTTCACCCCCTGCCTCTATTGCCACGCCAAAGGGGCCATTGCTGCGAATTATGGCGCGCTCCACAAGGTTTCCAACGGCAGGAAAGCCCTCAACCTCGACAATGTAAACACCGCCAGCAGCGCCACCCTCAATGGTCAGATCGCTTATGGTTACATTTGAAGCGCCTTCCAGGGTGAACACGCTTGCTGCGGCCCCTGTTCCGCGCACAACCGTCTCGCGCACGCCTGAACCCTGGATGCTGATTCCGCTGTGCTGCGGGCCAAGAACCGTATCCTGCCAGTATTCATTTTGCTCTATAAGGATGGTATCGCCTGCAGTTGCCGAATCCGCTGCTTCCTGGATTGTTCCGAAAGCGAAGGGCACCTCCAGCACTGCGTTTTCGCGCACGGTGAAGGCAAAGGAATCCGGCTGCTGCAGGGGGTTGCCAGCCATGTCCCGGCAGACAAGGCGCACGGTGTAGAGCATTCCTGCTGAAAAGGACAGGTTGGGATGCTCCCAGGTAACATTCACATGGTGGGGATCCATGTCGTCAATAAACAGCTCCGCACCGGGAACGGGCAGGCTGTTGACAAACATCTGGATGGAGGAAAGATCAATTCCGCTGTTGTAATCCGTGAGCATGACATTTATAGCCACGCCAGGCTCCACATTTTCCTGCCCGTCAAAAGGCTCAATGGGCGCCATCATCGGCCCCAAAACATCCGCGAGCACCTGGCGCACGGGCGAAACAGCCCCGCCCCAGGGTGCATTTGAGTCATCCACGCTGGCAAGGGCTATCACCTGCCACCATGCCATGTTGCCGCCCGGATAAGGCAGGTCTTCAGGCAGGGTGATGCTGTAATCTTCCATCCTCTGGTCATCGGGCAGCAAAAATGAGCCTATCACCTGCTCGCAGGTTTCATCCGTGCAGACCTCAACTATATAGGCCCTGGCATCTGGAACAGGCTGCCAGCTCACAACCGGCGGCCATGCGGTAAATGCTCCATCCGGCGGGTCCACAAGCTGGGGAGTGCCATTGAAAATGATAACCGGATGGCTTGCAGTTGCCTGGTTGCCAGCAGAATCGGTGAGAGTGAAGGAAAATTCATACTCTCCGGGGGCCGCGCCCTCGCCAGGGGGCATGAGTACGGTCTGGTAGGTGAAAAACCATCCCATTCCGCTGGCATCATCAAAATCAAAGGTGTCAATGCCGATTTGACCTGTTGCCTCAAGATTTTCGCCGGGCCAGAGAGCATCAGGGTCGCTGGTGTAGATGATCATGTCGTAATAGAGGATCTCCGGCGTGGTCATAATATAAGGATAGGGCGGCAGGGGGAAAGGCATGTCGCCCAATGACCATATCTGCGGCCTCATGTTTGCATGGGGCAGGGCTGTGGTGAACGAGAACTCCTTCGGGGCATCAAAGGGGAAAACGCCGTAAGTGTCTTTCACATCCGCGCTGAAGCGAACCGTGTAGGTTTCGCCCGGCTCAAGGGCTGCATAGGCGTATTCCGGCTTGGGGGTAAGCCTTATGCCGCGGGTGGGGGAAAGGTAATTTATGTCAAAAAAGCCCGTGATGTCATCCTGGGCTGAATCGAAGATGCTCACATTGCCCGGTATAAGTGTTGCGGGGTCAATATCCCGGCTGGAGGTGAAAACCAGCGCAGTGCTTTTGCGATCCACGCGGTTCGCCCCGTCCAGTTCAAAGGCAAGCTCAAAGCCGGCTTCCGGCGCATTTCCTGTTTCAAATTCCCAGGAAAGGGAGTCAACAAGCGTGTTGCCGGAAAGGTCCAAAACGCTTGTGGGAACCACCACCCTGTACCACGAATTGTAATTCAAGGGGGCGTGGGGCAGCAGGGCTACGCGGGAGCCGCTCCACTGGCGGTTGCAGGCAACAGGGTCGCCCACCGGGCTTCCGCCTGGGCCATCCAAGAGCAGCAGTTCGATGCCGTCAATGGTGTCGGGCCGCACGGCCTCGGAAAAAACAGCCATTATCCATGCGCTTTGGAAGGCCCTTGGCGAAGCCGCTGGAACGCCCTGCGCGCCGTCATAGGGAATGCCTGCCATCACGCTGGGAGAAACGGTATCGCCTGCCTGGGGCGCTGTGGAAAAGCTCCAGGTTGAAGCAAATGGGCCAAGGGAATAGCCCGCGCTGTCCCTTGCCTGCACTGCAACAGTGTAGGCAAGGCCAGGGGCAAGGTCTTCCCAGAACTCTATTGTAACCCTGTCGTCGGCAAGGGCGGCGCTGCTCCAGCTTATGCTTGCATTGTAAGGGCCGCGCACCGAATCAAAAATCACATTGCCCCACTGGTCCCAGGCCCTGAAAAAGAAGCTTTCCGGATGCATGGACTTGGAGAACTCAATCACAAGAGGGGCATCCACAGGGTGATTTATATTCTGGGGCTGGGGGGTCAATATGATGGGTCTTTGAGCATTCTGCTCGCTCACAAAAGCGTCCTGCACAACCTCCATTATAAGGGTCTTTGTGATGAGGGGACTCATCCACTCAACCGGATTGGCCGGTGTGATCACAATTCCTGAATTTCCCGGCTCATCTATTGTAAGTGTGCCGCCGTTTACCAAATGCTGGGCAGGCTCCGGGTCATACTCGGCCCGAACCCTGGTTCTGGACATGTAATCAACCGGGTTTTGGTTGTTGACAGGGTTTATGATAATGAGCTTGGAATACTGATAAACCTCGCCCATATTGGGGGAATTTATGGTGTGGCGGACAAAGTTGCCGTCATAATCGTAATACTCGTTGTCAACGGGCTGGCCCTCCCCGTCCCTTCCCGGCTCGCCCGGATCAAACATGGCCTCTGCAATGGGCGCGGGCAGGTCGAATATGTCCAGATGAAGCTTGTCTATTCCGGGTTCATGAACCTCCACCTCCAGGTTGATCCAACGGGTGTACTGGCCTGCCTGGGGGGCATTGGTAACTGTGCGGGTTATTGTAAAAGGCACTGCAAGGGCGGTTTGGGTGGAATCAACGGCAAAGAAGCCCGCCTTTTTTTCCGGGCTGTCCCAGTCGGGCAGATTCATCCAATGGTACTGGGCCAGTTCCGTGTTGGGGTTGTCCGCCCAGTCCGGCTCAAAAAGCTCCTCTGCTGTGAAGCCCTCGGCATTGATCTGCAAACGCCCGAAAACATTTTCCACGGCAAAGCCGGGGGTGAAAACCACTGATGGAGATAAAATCTCAGCAAATGACATGGGCGGGGCAGCCCAGTAAACCCCGTAGTGAACATGGCCGGGTACGGGCGTGTCCCAGTTATCCCAGGAATCATCCGTTGTGCCAACAGTGAAGGTTTGGTAAATGCTTACCCCCGCAAAGTTTTGGGCCTGAAAAACCAGGTCCGGCACAAAGGCATCCTGGCCTGTCTGGATGTTGAACTGAACTACCGGGTTGCCGACAAGGCCCGGCACAGCGGCCTGGGCTTCAAATATGGCCGGGTCGGCGGGTGCAGGCATATTTACAAAGGTGTAGCAGCCAGCCTCATCTGTCATGGCATAGCCTGCAAAGCTGCCTGCATCATCTGTAACAAGAACCCACGCGCCTGCAATGGCTGCGCCGTAACTGTCAAGCACCTGCCCGGTAACCTGGGGGGCAAAGACTTCCGGCAGCTCGAGATATACCGGAATTTCGCCCCCATAAAGCGGTGCGGAAACCGAAGCAACACTCAAAATGGTGTACGATTCCGGCCCATAAGGGTCATCAAAGGCCCAGACCAGATAGATGTCATAATCCCCCGGACAAATGGGGGTTATTTGGTAAGGAGTATCCGGGGCAAGAAGCTCAACACCATTTGAAGGCTCAATGCGTGTAAGCGCATCAGGTGTTATCGGATAGCCAAAGGTTCCCGCAGGATAAGCAAGGGCCAGAGGGCGGCCTCCAGGGGGGTCCACCCAGGTGGTGTTTTCCGGCACGGTTACGCTAAACCAAACCGATGAACCCCCGCCGGTCTGAACGCTCATTGGCGGAGCCATAACCGTGGTGCTGTTGGCAACATCCTCCTGCATGATCATAACATCAACAGGGCAGGCGGCCATGGGGAAGGGAAGGCCTTGCTCATCTTCCGGCTCAAGGAAGACGCGGTGCTCGCCCTGGGGCATGACCATTGCCCACATTCCGCCGCACACATTGGAATTGGCCGTGAAATTGGTGCCCAGGCTAAAAACCCCGGCGCAGTTTATGGGAGTAGCGTAATAGGGATCAAAAATTGCCCCGTAAACTATGGTTCCCGGCTGCATAACCAGTGGGGCTATAACCTTGTGCTCCCCGGAAGCAAGGTAAACTGTCCTCTCCGGCGAGCCGCTCAACATACGGCCCCTGTCTGCATGGGCCACCACCCCTGTTTTGCCGGGGGCAATGCCTTCAATTACAAAAACCCCGTCCGGGCCTGTCATTGCCTGGCGGTCAACATCCACCCGGTCGTTTAAAGCCTCCACCATAATGCCGGACAAGGGGTTGTTGAATACATCCAGCACAAGGCCTTCAAGGGTTGCGCCCTGGTCCAGGGCAAAGTCAACATTGGTAAGAGATGCGGTAAGGCTCACAGCTATGGCATCCGGCGCAAGGCCCGTGTAAGGCTCCGGCTTCACGCCCACCTGTCCGGTCCCCCGTGGCAGGCCTTCCAGAAGATAAGTTCCATCCCACTGTGTCCAGGTGCCTGTATTCTCATTGTTGTTGCTGTGGTAAAAAACCTCTATGCCTTCAACAGGCACTCCCTGCTGGGTTACCCTGCCGGAAATGCTCAAGGGGTCTGGCATGAGGGTGAACTCGGCCCATACAGAGGCTCCTTCTGGTGCAGAAACGCACTGGGTGGGGGGAACCTGATACTCGGAAGGGTTAAATCCCTGTACCCATACCTCGTAGCAGCCGGGGAAAACCCTCATGGAATAGTTGCCCATGGTGTCTGTAACGCCAAAGGCCTGCCATTCCATGTTCTGGTTCTGGGCAACCACCTGCACTCCGGGCATGAAAGTATAAAAACCGTCCTTCACATACCCGTATATCTCGGCGGTCAAGCCGCCTGCCTGGGCGGCCTGATCATCGCTCAAATCAACCGAATACAGGCGGATGTCATCAATAAGGCCCTTAAAGTAGCCGCTGCCCGTGCCGAATGTGAGGGGGGCCTCGCTCTGGAAAAGCGGCCCCTCAAAGGGTGCAGGCCCGCCGACTGTTACGCCGTTTATGAGAACGCGGATATTTTCGCCGTCCCAAACACCTGTGACCAGCGACCACCTGTCCGGCTCAAGGCCATTGCCTATGGCCTGGTTAGTGACATCAAAGCCGTTGTCGGACAAGGAGAATTGAACCTCGCTGCCATGCTGCTCCAGCGCCCAGGAAAAATTGCCTTCCCCCTGGCTTTTGGCGACAATTTTGCGAGGAGTAAAATCCTTCATCGTGTCTTCGGGCTTCACCCACACGGAAACCGTGAAAGGCCCGGCCATGTTTATTGCAGGGGCATCAGGAACCTGTGCCCAGGCGCTGCCGTTCAAATAAAGGGCCTGGCCCGGCTGGCCTGCAATGTCGCTACCCCAGCCGTTGTTGTAGGCCGTGGCGTGGTTGTTGTAGCCGGAAATATCGTGAACTGTGCTGCCTGTGCCTTCGGTCACAGGCCAGTGGCCCATAAGGGAGGTGAGCATATCGTTGGTGCGGACCCAGCCCACATCAAAGAATGTCCAGTCATTGTCTGACTGGCCGTAGGCAACAAGAAAGCTTTCGCCGTATGCTATGGCCGGGGCCTCCTCGTTGTTGGGCTGGCCCTTTGCCACCATCACATTCTGGTCTGCCGAGTAGAAGAGCAACTCGCCGTCATTGTTCACAATCTGGCCGTAGATATCAAAATCGCCGTTCCGTTCCTCATCCCACACCACGGCAAAGCGGCTGTTGCCCAAATCCGTGGCAATGGCCGGAGTGAATTTCCATACCTTGTTGTTTGAAACGCTTATGGGGAAGTTTTCCCAGGTTGAAGTCGAATAAGGATGCCCTTCCGCATCCACTATCTGGCCGTAAATGTCGCGGTTCTGGTTGCCCTCCTCCCCTGTCCTTTCATCCACCCACACCGCAAGGTAGCGCTCCGTGTTGGGTTCAAAGGCCACGGCAGGGCGGAGCTGACCTTGCCTGTTGAAGGTTTCAAACTCAACAGCATTGCTGATGACAAGGTTTTCCCAGGTTGTTGTGGAGTAAGGCTGGCCTTCTGAACTTATGAACTGGCCCATAATGAGCCGGGGGTACATATACATATCTGAAGGTGCGCTGTCGAAAACCACAAGAAAGCGCCCGTTTACGCTGTCAAAGGCAACGGAGGGGTATTCCTGATTTCCCTGGCGGTTGCTCACCGGGAAGTTGACATCAACAGTTGTGGTGTAGGGCAGGCCCTGGGGGGTTATGAGCTGGCCGTAAATATCGGAGACCTCGTCCCGGTAATCCTCCCAGACAACAAGAAAGCGGTCGTTTATGGAATCCCAGGCGCAGTCCGGTTGGTTCAAGGGCGCATACTCAACACGGGCAATGGTGAAGTTCTGTATTCCCGGTTGAGGTTCAAAGCCCGGCGTGTATGGCGTTCCATCCGCACCCACCAACTGGCCGAAGATGTCTGTGCTGTCCTGGTTTCTCTGGTCCGTCCACGCCACAAGATACATCTGCTGACTGGCAGAAAAAGCTACCGCTGGCCGCCTGTAATGAATAACATCTGCTCCGCTCAAAACATCGCTTGCAATTCCAAACTCCTCGCCCATGGGCCTGCCCTTGCTGTCAAAAAGCTGGCCTTTTATGCCCAATTCGCTTGTCTGCCCACCTTGAAATTCCTCAAAGCCATAGACAGCCAGGTACTGCTGGTTCACAGGGTCGTAGGCCACATTGGGCAGGAAGCGGTCAATCTGCGTGCCATCTCCCGCGGCAAAGGCAAAAAAAGCGGGCTGCAGAAGAACAAGGGCCAGAAAAAGCAGGAATATTCTAGACTTCATGGGACCTCCTGGGCGTCTTTGCTCCCGTAAACGGGCAGACGAGGCGGTGAATATTTTTCCGGAAAATATCATTTTTTTATTTAAGCCAGCCTTTTTCATGGCGTTCTCCTTGCCCCTATCTGCCGGGCAGGCCCGGCGGCGGCGGCAGGGTGGATGGCATTGTTGTTGAAGTTGTGCTGGTGCTGGTGGTGCTGGTTGTTGTTGTGGTTGTCGTAGTTGTTGTGGTTGTTGTGGTGGTAGTCGGCTCGGTTGTTGTTGTGGTGGTGGTGGTCGGCTCCGTTGTGGTGGTTGTCGGCTCCGTGGTGGTCGTGGTCGGCTCCGTGGTTGTGGTGGTCGGCTCCGTTGTCGTTGTCGTGGTGGTGGTCGGCTCCGTGGTTGTACTAGTCGGCTCCGTTGTGGTGGTGGTGGGTTCAGTTGTGGTTGTGGTTGTGGTGGTAGCCTCGGTGGTGGTTGTGGCTTCTGTGGTGGTGGCGCCCGTGGGGGTATCGCCGGTGTCGCCTTCTTCAGCTTCCATCTCAATTACCAGAAAGCCCAACTCCGCAAACTCTGCAAGCTCCTCCTCGGTCATCAGAACAGGCACGGTGGGATAATTGCCTGCCTCGATGTTGCACCTCAAGCCCGGATCCAGAAGCGTGTAATTATCCGGGTCCATGAGGCTTGCCACCTGAACCTGGTTATCATAGCAGGCCACAACGGTTATGGTTTCATTCTGCACCCAGACCATGAACATGGTGCCGCGCACACCGCATATTGCCGTGGGCGTCTGCACATTGAAGCTTTTGTCCGCATAATCTGTAAGCTTGTTGGCAAAAACGCGAATCTTACCGCTCATCATGCCGAAAAAGGCCTTGCGGCTCTTTTTTTCCGGTTCAAAGGAAAACTCGGCAAGATCAAGATGAGACCTCTCATCCACGCTTATAATGCTGTTGTCGGCCAAAGTTATGCGAAGCCGTGAATTGCGGCCTGTTTTAATGACATCCTTTTCAAAAAGCTCCTGGCCCTGGCGGGCAGGCAGGCGCTGGATGCCCCGCTCAACAACAGCGTTGCCCGTGATGCGGGTTACTGTTCCAATGGGCTTGGCTGCATGGGCGCTTTGCCCGAACAGGAGCGCTGCCGCAAAAAACACAAGCAGGCCTGCTGCAAAAATTTTTGCTGTTTTCATTGGTATTTTTCCTGTTGGGGAATGCAGTTTGGTAAATGCTATTTTCATAGGAAAGCCCCCTATGGGTTTGGGCGTATTTTTAAGGCAAAAGCCTTTTTGCCGGCGGCATATAAAAAAGCCCCTGCCGGGTTTTGCTTTTAGAAATGAGCATTCAGCCAGAGCATATAAACCCTGCGGCGGAAATCAAAAAGCTCGTAGGGAGCGCCGTTGATGGTGTCCACCCGGTCGGAATCGTTACTTGTAAAGCCGTATGCCGCGCCTATGCCA
Source organism: Desulfatibacillaceae bacterium (assembly GCA_030018745.1). Taxonomy (GTDB): domain Bacteria; phylum Desulfobacterota; class Desulfobacteria; order Desulfobacterales; family Desulfatibacillaceae; genus JAGVAW01. The sequence continues at coordinate 15,768 of JASEHB010000002.1, forward strand.
AGCCAGTCCAGCAGAGGCCGTGAAAGACTCAAATCCACTCTGTGGGTCTTGTCCTGGCGCTGGCTGCCGTCTGTAAGCTTTTCCTCGTAATGGGTGGAAATAAAGGAATAGGTTGCGCTGCCGTGAATTTTCCAGACAAGGGGTGCGGACAGTCCAGCGGAACCCTGATGAAAATAGCTTGAAAGCCTGTCGTCTCCAGAATCTTCCTTGTGAAAGGTGTACCCCACCCTGGCGGAAGCCCTGCCAACAGGGAAAATCTGGGCGATTGAAGCCATGTAGGCATTGGCGTCCGGCGTGGCATCCATGTAATGCTTGTAAAGGTAATAGGCGGCAATATCGGTTTTAACAGTATCGGACCAGTTGACCAGCAGGCGGGGCATGGCCCGGTGGGTCGCAAGCTTGTCCTCGTTTGAGGAAAAGCTCAAATACCAGAGAAGTTGCCTTGTTTCAGCAGGCTTGCCGCCCGTGTAGTAATATGAAAAGTCGTAGCGAAGGGAGAAATTGAGCCTGTCAAAATCCTTTTCATAAAAAGCAAAGGGGTTGAAGGCGACAATGTTGTTGATGGCCAGATCCTTGAAGCCTATGTGGTTTATGGAAAGGCCCGCCCCTGCCCTGTGCGCCCTCTCGTTAAGAAAGCGGTAGCCGCCGGTTAAAACAAGGTTCTGGTAGGAATCGCCCTTGCCTGTGGGCGGCTGGGAAGGCAGCGGGCCAAGGGGCTGGCTTATTACATTGTCATCAAAACCCACCAAAAACATGGCGTGCACAAACCAGGGCTTGCGGGCCTTCTGAACTGCATCAACCGCCTTTAAAGACTGGGCGGCAGCAGTGGCAAGGGCTGTATTGGGGTATTCGCTTATTATCTGGCCGAAGATGAGCCGGGCATCATCAAACCTTTCCTGTTCAAAGGCGATTACCGCAAGCAGGTTGTCTGCCGGGGGGGCAAGCATGGGGTTGATGTCCTTTGCTTCCCTGGCGTAATTTGCAGCATCATCGTATTTTTTGAGGTTTTTGGCGGCAACAGCGGCCTCAAGGTGGGCGCGGCCGTCTGCCGCGCTCTGGGCAATGGCCCTTTTTAAGACCTGCAATGCCTTTTCGTGTTGACTTTGGGCGGAATAGATTGC
>JASEHB010000002.1:16898-20778 GCA_030018745.1 Desulfatibacillaceae bacterium
GATTGCAGCAATATCGTAATATGCCTTCCTGTACAAAACGCTGTCAAAGGCAATAAGCCTTTCAAAAATTTCAATGGCCTGGGTGCTGCGGCCTGTTCTGGCATAAACAAGGGCAAGGTGATAAAGAAACTGGTCGTTGTCCGGCTCCATTTGGAGGGCGCTTTTTATGGAAGCCTCGGCCTGTTTGTAATCCTGCTCCTCAAAGGCGATTACGCCATCGGCAAAAATATCCAAAGCGTTTTCCTGGGCAAATGCCCCTTGAGGCGCAAGCACCACGCAGACCGCGCAGAAAAGCAAAACAAGAGTCCAGCGGCTTGCGGAATTGTACCTTGGTTTCATGGAAAAGCCCCCGCAGTTTTTATGGAATACAGATAAGAAATATTGTTGGAAGCGTAATTAAATGCTAGACCTTAAAAGTTTAAAGCCAAGCTCATCAGGTGTCAAGGCTTATTCCATAAGCAAAGGCGCGCCTGGAGGGAGCCTTGCCGACAAAGGCTCTTATTTGCAGATTCACAAGCTGATTGATGTGCTTGTGCTTACTTTTATTGCCGCATTTCTTCTTGGGTGGTTTCCGCTAAAACTGCTTCTGCTGGACACCACACCAGCAGGCGGAGACACGGCATCCCATTTTCATACGGCAAAATACCTTGCTGATTACCTTCTGCCCCAGGGGCGGCTTGTCGGCTGGTTCTGGGGCAATTACGCAGGCTTCCCCCTTCTGGAATACTATTTTCCCCTGCCCTTTGCAGCAAGTGCGGCCCTTTCCCTTATCCTGCCGCTTACCGCGGCATTCAAGGTGATGACTGTCGCCGGAATTTTTGCCCTGCCCCTTTGCGCCTATGGGTTGACAAGGCTTCTGGGAGCGCCCTTTCCGGCCCCGGCTGCGGCGGCAGGCCTTTGCCTTTCCTTTCTTTTCAACACCGGCAATGTGATGTGGGGCGCAAACATTGCCAGCACCCTGGCCGGGGAGTTCTGTTACAGCATAGGCTTTGCCCTGGCTGTTTTGTGGCTGGGCATGGTGTGGAGGGCATTTGACAGAAAAAAAGGCTTTGTTGCCTGTGCGGCTGTTGAAGCTGTTGTGGGGCTATGCCATGCCTATGCCCTTCTTTTTATTGGCATTGCAACGGTTTTTTTTCTTTTCACAAAAAAGGATTTCAAAAAAAACCTGGCTGCCCTGTGGGGAATGCACTCTTTGGCTTTTTGCCTTATGGGTTTTTGGATTCTGCCCTTGATGGCCAACCTGGAATACTCAACAAAATTCAGCATTCTGTGGATTTTTTCCTCCTGGGGCAGTTTTTTTGAAGAGGTCTTCCCTGCCCTGCTTTGGCCGGGCATGGCCCTGGCCCTTGCCTGTTTTGCGCTGGCCCTGGCCAACAGGCCCTGGAGGCGCAAAGGCTTTGCCCTTGTAAAATCGCCCCTGGCATTTCTGTTTTTCCTTTGCGCCTTGGGCTACCTTTTATATCTGGCAGGTTACCGGGCTGCTGTGGTGGATGTGCGCTTTCTGCCATTTTTCCAGTTTTTTCTTGTAATAACAGGTGCATGGATATTCACTCGCCAAGAGGGCTTTTTCAGGGGAAAGGGGAAGGCCGCCCTTGCCCTTGCCTTTATACTTCTGCTCATGGTCTTTGCAGGCTCCGGCGCAGAGCGGCTTGCCCGCTGGACCCAGGGCAACTACAAGGGCTTTGAAAAAGCAGCCCTGTGGCCGGAATTTGCCGCTTTGAACCAATACCTTTCCGGCAGCTTTCAAAACCCCAGGGTGGCCTACGAGCATTCCATGATAAACGCGGGGGCAGGCTCGGTGAGGGCCTTTGAATCTTTGCCCCTTTTTTCCGGGCGCTCCACGCTGGAAGGCCTTTACATACAGGCCAGCGTAACCGCGCCCTTTGTTTTTTATTTGCAGTCGGAAATTTCCCAAAAGCCCTCCACCCCCATCCCGGATTTCTGCTACTCCCGCTTCAATTTGGACCGCGCCCATGAGCACCTTGCCCTTTTCAATGTGAGCCAGGTAATTGCTGTTGAGCGCGAAACAAAGGACGCCATGAGGGCGCACCCGGATTATCTGTTTGAAAAGGGTTTTGGCCCATTTGAGGTGTTTGGCCTTGCCAATGCTCCGGGCCGTCTTGTTGAGCCTCTTGCCAATACCCCTGTTCTGGCAGGCAAAAAGGACTTCCGCAAAAGGGCTTACCAGTGGTTCCGCCTGGGGAATCTTGGCGTGATTCCGGTTTTTGCGGACTCGCCCCATCCAGATGACGAGGCCTTTTTTGTTGCCCCCCAGGATTTGGACATGAGAAATCTGCCCATAAAACCCCTGCCGGAAGAAGGTGTTGGCCTTGTCGAGACTGTGGAAAACGAGAGAATTGTCATTCAAAACGCACCCGTGGGGGTGCCTCTGCTCATAAAGGCGTCCTTTCATAAGGCATGGAGGGTTGAAGGCGCGGAAAGGATTTATCTGGCAGGCCCCGGATTCATGCTGGTGATACCCAAGCAGCCGGAAGTAACCCTCTTTTTTGGCCCTGTGTTTGCAAACCGGCTGGGGCTGGGCCTCACCCTTTTGGCAATCGTGCTTGTTGCCCTGCTTTTCGTGCCAAAAACAGGGCGGCTGCTCAAAAAGGCAGGGGCATTTGTGGAGCGCAAAAGCCTCTTTATTCTGCTGCCGCCGGTTATTGCAATTGTGCTCATTTCAGCCGTTTATCTGGCTGCCCACGCCAAGGAGTTTCCGGCAAGCCCGTTCAACAAGGGCATTGAAGCTTTCCGCCAGAAAGATTATATTGGCGCGCGCGCCTATTTTGAAAAGGTGGAGAAAAATCACCCGCAGAGCCTTATCTCCGGCGAGGCAGCTTACCATCATGCCATGACCTTTTTTAATGAGGGGGACTGGCAGGGCTGCCTGGGGCGCCTTTTGCGCCTTGTGGAGGAATACCCGGATGCAGGCCGGATACCGGAAGTCTGGTATCATTTGGGGCTTTGTTACCAGCGCTTGGGGAAAATGGAAGATGCAGCCAAAGCCTTTGAATTTGCAGCCGGGCAATTTGGCGATACGGTTTGGGGCGGGCTTGCCCGTACCATGCTTGAAAGGGAATAGGCCTTGCGGAAGCTCTTGCCGGGAATAACGGTTTTCTGCCCCATCTACAACGAGGAGCAGATTCTAACAGCCAACACAAAAAGGCTGCTTGAGCACCTTGAGGGGCTGGGCTGCGACTTTGAGGTCATCATAGGCTCCAACGGCTCAACAGATAAAAGCGAGGCCCTTTTGCAGGATATGGCCAGCCGCTACCCGGCAGTCCGCTGGTTTGCCTTAAAGCAAAAGGGCGTTGGCGCAGCCTTTGCCCAAGGCGTGCAAATGGCCAGGTTCGACAAAATTGTAACCGTTGACATGGATCTGTCCATTGATCTGGGCTTCATAAGCCGGGCCGCCAAGCTGCTGGAAAAAGATGCAGACATGGTCATTGGCGCAAAGGTTACGGGCAACCAGAAAAGGCCCTGGTCGCGCAAGGCAGCCTCCGCGCTATTCATAAACCTTGCCCGCTTTCTGCTGGGCATAGGCTTTCAGGATTACTCCATTGCTGCCAAGGGCTACCGCACCAGCCTTGCCCAAAGCTTTTTGTGGGCCGTGGATGACAAAACCTTTTATGTTGTAAGAATTGCCCACCTTGCAAACAGCCACAACAAAAAAATCCTCGAAATCCCCGTTGACTGCCTGGATATGCGCGAAAGCCGCTTCAACCTGGTACACGAAGGCTTTTACAAATTCGGCAACCTGTTCTTGCTTTGGGGCAAAACCCTGCTGCAGGGAAAGCCAACGAAAAAGGCCTGAAAGGTAGGTTGGGTGGTTCTTGGCGAAAGCGCAAGGTTCACCCAACAAAACCACAAAAAACAAATC